>JAFKFP010000331.1 GCA_017308185.1 bacterium
GACTCGCACATCAATGTCACGCGCCGGGGCCATGCATATGAGCAGCTGCGGACGTCTATCCGAAACGTGATGCGCCATTGGGAATCGCACGCGAACCTGTTTCGCTCCCTTACCCAGATGGCACTGGCGCGCGAGGATTTCTATGAAATGGACCGCGAAAACCGAATGCGGTACATCGAACAGATCCAGGCGGATCTCGACTCGAGCATTGCCAGGGGGCGCGCGCACCCGATCGATCCAGCCGTGGCAGCCAAGGCGCTGGCCGCGATGATGGACTGGTTTTGTCTACTCTGGTTTGGCATGAACGAAGCACCCTACGAACACGCCAACGAGCCGGCGCAGATCGACCACATTGCTGACCATGTCGCGCTCCTCTGGTATCGCGCTATCTACGCTGAAGACCCGCACAAGGAAGCGACGGCCAAGTAGCTATATCGAGGATGGCGTGTCACTGGCGCGACGCCCAGCCGGGCCTATGCCGACCGTTGACTGGCCCTCGCAACCGCCACCGACCCCGCCTGTGCAACTGCGAGACCACCCGCAGCAGCAATAGCTGAAACGGCGACCAAACTCGATGATAGTGCGGCCAGGTCGAGCGCAGACCGTAGACCCGGAACAAGGACGCCTACGAGCATCACTCCAAACGATATCGACACTGCAAGCCACAAGGTCCGAGCGCGGAGGCGACTCATCTGTTCGACGCGGCTGGTGACGCCAACGAGGAATGCCTGTCCGATGAGCACGCTCGCAATCGTGAGATACACGGCTGTGTGATCCTGCGCGAGCCCGTCGAATGCACGCCGGGCGGCCACGAGGGCAAACAGGGCCGCAAGTGCCGAAGCGGTGGACCGCCAGGCTATCTCTAGCCATGTTGAGCGAAGAAACAGTGAACGCGTGGGCGCGGGGGACCGCTCGAGTGCTTCAGAATTGGTCGCGAGGGCCAGCGCTGGAAAGACGTGGACCGCGAGGTTCAGCCAGAGAATCTGCAGAGCTCCCAGCGGGAGCGGCTGGCCGGTGACCATTCCGAGGGCGATAAGCCCGATTGTCCCGAAGCTCGCGGTCAGAAGGTAGACAATGGCCCGCCGCAGACTGTTGGTCACCTGACGCCCTTCGCGGATGCCAAGAATCAGCGACTGCAGCCTGCCATCGGCCAACACAATATCCGATGCTTCGACCGCCACGTCCGTGGCCCCTGGCCCGACGGCCACGCCGACATGAGAAGCGCGTAAGGCGGCTGCATCGTTCACACCGTCACCGGTCATCGCCACAATTTCGCCCTGCTGCTGAAGCCGTCGAATGATGGCCTCCTTCTGCTGGTGCGTGGCACGTGCGACCACGGCGACACCGTCGAGTTCCGCGAGATCGAGGTCAGACCCGGACACAACTCGGGAGCCGGCTGTAAGAATGCCTGTCTGCGACGCGATGTTGGTTGCCGTTGTCGTCTGGTCACCCGTCACCAGCACCAGTCGTAAGCCGGCGGCATGGGCATCGCCGGTAGCTTGCCGCGCGTCCTCGCGCAGCGGATCTTCCAGCACTACTCCGCCCAGGAGTCTTGCCGGCCGATCATCGATTTGTTCGGCCACCGCCAGGACTCGGTATCCGGCCGCGCCGAAGCCTGAAATGCAGGAGGCGAGTTCCTGGTCGGGGTCGGGGTCAAGGCGAGCGACGGGCTCGAGCGCGCCTTTGATCGCACGCATGTCGACTGTGTCGGTGCGATGGCCCGTCGTCATGATGCGTGTCGAGGAACTAAACGGTTCGGTGCTGGTCCGTGGGTACGAGACGGCGAGGTCCTCGGCGCGGAACCCGAGGCCTCGTGCAGCGAGCGCCAACGCCCCCTCCATCGGATCGCCGTGAGCATGCCAGCCGCTATCATCGTCGTATTCGACGACTGCGTCGTTACACAACGCAACCAGGAGCAGCACCCGGGCGGCCGCGGCAGCCTGTCCACCGGTGAGCGCGCCTGGCCCGGGGGCGCTCAACTGCGTGGTCAGCTGAGGTCCATCCTCAAGTACAGACACCGCCACCTCAGCGTTGTCCCTCAGCAGGATGGAGCGCAACACCATCCGGTTCTCGGTGAGCGTGCCGGTCTTGTCGAAGACTATCGTCGTGGTCGACCCCAGCGCTTCGACTGCATCGAGGCGTCTCACGAGCACCATGTCGCCCGCCAGGCGGCGCACGGCAACCGCCAGCGAAATCGTGGCGACCGCGGGCAGGCCCTCTGGCACCGCCCCAATGGCAAGCGAGACAGCCGTCTCCAAAACGAGCCGGAACTCCCGGCCCTGGACGACGCCGATGGCGGCGATCAAGACCGTGACGGCCAGGAACACCAGGATCAGGCGGTTTCCGAGCGAGTCGAGCCGCTCTTCAAGGGGCGTCGCGGGCCTGCTCGCGGCTTCGACACCCGCGAAGATACGGCCGAGGGCTGTCGCCTTGCCAGTACCAACCACCAGGCAACGCGCGCTACCCGCGACGACGGTCGTGCCGGCAAATACAATCGTGCTCGGCGTAGGTTCATCGGCAGCCGCTCCAGCGCCCTCGGCGAACTTTGGCATCGCGACGGGCTCGCCAGTGAGAATCGATTCGTTGACAAGCAGGCCGCGCGACTCGGTGACTCGCGCGTCGGCCGGGACGACATCCCCTTCGTTGAGGAAGACGAGGTCGCCTACGACGAGGTCTCGTGCCATGACTTCGGTGATGAGCCCATCCCGCACGACCTCGGCTTTTTGGGCCGTGAGATCGCGCAATGCGGAGATTGAGCGTTCCGATCGGAATTCGTTGACGAACCCGATCACCGTGGTGAACACCACGGTCAGGCCGATTGCGACAGAGTTCAGCCATTCGCCGAGTGCAATGGATATTGCGGTAGCAAGCGCCAATATCCAGATGAGTTTGCTGACGAACTGCCGGCGAAGGATCTCGATCCAGGACGGCCGAACCACAGGCGCCGGCTCGTTCGGGCCGGACACCCGCAAACGTTGCACAGCAACCGCAGCAGCGAGGCCTCGAGTGGCATCGGATTGGAGAATGTCCAATAACGCGGGTAATGAAGGAAGCGGATCGCGTTCGCCGAGACTGGGTGGAACGTAATCGAGCGTCACGGAGATAGTATGGACGAGCGGCGGGACCGCGTGTCCTCACAGGGTCGCGGTGTTCGCGTGGCGAAGGCACTCGCCCCACGCCGCGCGGTTGGACAAAGCGGTTCTCGCACGCAGGGGACGGGGACGTCGATGGGCCATGAGCCGTTGCCCCCTGAAGGGTTGCGCCGCTTCAGCCGGCGCGCATTTCTCGTCGTCGGGTCGGGCGGATTGGCGTCGCTGGCCGTGGGGTGCGCATCTCGAACTCGACCGGGTCTGCGGACCCCATCGCCTACGAGTTCAGCCTCGCCGCAGCAGGACCCCACGCGACCGGCATCTCCCACCGCAACAACGACGCCAACAGCATCACCGCCAAACACGCCAACGGCGACGGCTACGTCCGCCGAGAAGGCCGCGCCCACGGGCTTCCCGCTTGCGCCCTCGACACGGCTAGGCGTTGTGGCAGGCGAGGCCGGGAGCCGGGAGCTCCGCTGGAACGAAGGGCCAGATGCCGACTCCTACTCGCACGACGACCAGCCTTCGGACGACCCGGTAATCGCAAACCGGTGCGGTTGGAATGCGCGGACACATATGGAGTACGAAGGCCAGCCGGCGGTTGACTGGTACGTGCCGCCCGGCACGCCCGTCGTTGCGACGATGGATGGCATTGCCTCGCTCTCCGTTGTGACCACGAGCAATCCATTCGATGTGTACGGCGTGAGCCGTGAGCCGTACCTGGGGAACCCCGACCGCGCGCGTGCTCCGATCTCACCATTTCCGGGGCCTGGCGGCGGACAGGGCGTGTTCGCGCGGGTTGAGAATGCGAGCTTCGTGACCAACTACGCACACTTCGAACTCGCACCCACGCTGGACAACGTCCCTGGCGATGCGTTTGTGAACGACTACGGAGCAGATCCATCGCTCTTCGCCGCATTTGTACAACTGCGCGACTTCCGCGTTTCGACCCTGATCGCGCAGTGGCCCATTCGCGCCGGCGAATTGCTGGGCTTCAGTGGTGACACCGGCTACAGCGAGGCGCCCCACCTGCACTACTCGGTCCGGCGGCAGGCAAGCGATGTCCAGCTTTGCCCGACCACCGAGGCAGGTTTCGCAGACAGTGGATGGCTCTTCCGCTCGGCGGGCTGAGCGCGGCTGCCGGTGCGATTCATGTAACCCGGCGTTCACAAGATCTGTCATTGAGCGTGACACGCAGGGCGGCTATATTCCCGGAAACGACAAGTGCCGATGCGTATCCGTGACTGATGGAGGCCTCCTTCGGATGCTTGTCGAGACCTCTCTGGCTGTGCAAAGAGCGCCGTGGGAGTCTCCGGGATCTCGCCCATATAGCTGGCGAGGTTGCGCGCCCCGGGTCGTGCAGGCCAGCGAAGGCGGAGGAGCCTCCCATGACGGTAAGTGGCGGAGCGCCAGCCGCGCTCGACGCACGCAACATCTCCCACGCCTACGGACGCCACCAGATACTGAATAACATCAGTTTCGAGGTCGCCCCGGGAGCGCTGGTGGGTATCACCGGCGAGAACGGGACTGGGAAGAGCACGCTCCTCAAAGTGCTGTCTGGCCAATTGCGGCCCCGTGGCGGCCTGGTGTCTTATCGGGGGGCGCTCGGTTATTGCCCCCAGGAGCCGAGCCTCAATGGGTTCTTGACGGTGGGCCAACACATCGAATTCTTCCGCGCGGCGTACAAGCTCGACTCGCTCAGCCGC
>JAFKFP010000332.1 GCA_017308185.1 bacterium
CATATGCAGCCAGCACGATCGCCAGGCTATCGCGGCCCTCTTCGCCGGGTACCGCGGGTTCGAGCCCCTGCTGGATCGACCGGACGAAATCCAGGTACGGAGTATCCGGGTCGGCGGCCGCGGGGATATCGGGGACGACACGCGCCGGGCGGCCTTCGGTGCGAAGGTTGTAGACGAGCGGCTCGCCGGATGAGCGGCCCATGGCGATGTTGCCTTCTTCGCCATGGATGACGAGTTCACGATCAGACGTAGGACGCGCGGACCATGCCGCCTGCACGCTCGCGACCACGTCATCTTCGAACCGGAGCAGGACGAAGGCGGTATCGTCGGCGAACGTGGGTTTCACCTGCCGTGAAGTCATGGCCGAGACTTCGAGCACACGTCTCCCGATGATCCAGCGAAGCGCGTCGATGATGTGGATGCCCATATCGAGGAGCGCGCCGCCACCTGCCATAGTCGCATCCCAGAACCACGGCGAGGCCGAGCCCCACGCTTCGTCTGGCCCGGCGTGCATGTAGACTGCGCGTGCCGCGAACGGTCGCCCAATGATGTGCTCCTGCATAGCCTGGTGCATGGTCTGGAAGATAGGCGCGAACCGGAGATTGTGGCCGACCGTCAGATGCACGCCGTTCTCACGCGCCGCCTGCACCATCTCGTCGGCATCTTCCAGGCGTGTGGCCATAGGCTTCTCCACGAAGACGTGCTTGCCAGCACGGGCGGCCGCGATGGCGATGGGTGCGTGGAGGTAGTTCGGCGTGCAGATGTCGATGGCATCGATGCCAGGGTCTGCGACGGCAGCCTCCCACGACGGCAGAATGCGTTTCGCACCGAAACGTGCGACTGCGTCCTCAGCCTCCTCGGCATCCAGGCTCACGACGGCTTCGATGGTGGCTCCTGGCGCGGCCGCGTAGGCAGGAAAATGCGAGCGCTGGGCGATGAGTCCGCAGCCGATTACGCCCATGCGGACCGGTGGGGGATTCATCATGACGGCTGTCCCTCGCTGGCCTGAGATTCGAAAACGACCGAACCACGGACCATGGTGGCCTGCGGTTGGAGCCGATCGTTGAGGAGCACGAGATCGGCGAACCGGCCCGGTGTGATGGAGCCAGTCTCGTGACCGATCCCTATCGCGCCGGCGGCATTCGTGGCCGAGATGAGCGCGAGTTCTCCCAGGCCGCACTCGAAGTGCCGGGCGGCGTTGCGCACGCACTGGTCGAACGTCGCCACGCTGCCCGCGAGCGTGCCATCGGGGAGGCAGCAACTGCCGTCGCGTACGGTGAGTGTCCGACTCCCGGTCTCGTAGACACCATCGGGTTGGCCGGCCACCAGGACGCTGTCGGTAATGAGCGCTACCCCGCCGGCTCCCCTCGCCCGGTAGAGCGCTTTCGCGGCGGCTGGATGGACATGGACGCCATCGAAGATGAGTTCGGCGAGCAGTTCGTCACGAGCGAGGACGGCGCCCACCAGACCGGGGGCGCGATGCGCCAGGGGCGACATGGCGTTGTAGGTGTGGTTGGCAATGGTTGCGCCGGCTTCAATAGCCGCCACGGCGTCGCTGTACGTGGCGTTCGAGTGACCGATCGACACGACGATTCCGCGCTCACGAGCATGGCGGATGAACTCCGTCGCTCCTGCGAGTTCCGGCGCCACGTTGATCCGGCGAAGATGGCCGCCAGCCGCCTCCACCAGTTGTTCCAATTCGGGGATGGCAGGAGCGCGGAGATGGGCAGCGGTCCACGCCCCCTTGCGTTCCGGGCTAATGTAGGGGCCTTCGAGGAAGATGCCGCCCAGGCGGGCGCCGCCCGTTTCTCCAACAGCCGCTGCGGCGGCCGCGACGCTTGCGGACACGGCTTCGAGCGTCGCACCGTGCCCGAGCCCGGCGTACACCGTTGTCACGCCATTCTGCGCCATTCCACGCGCAATCTCGCGTGCTGCAGATGCACGTTCTCCGAAGCTTCGGCCGCCGGCCCCGTGTGTGTGCATGTCGATGAATCCCGGCATGACCACGTCGCACTGAAACGCCACGTCGCTGGCCACCACGAGCTCGTCTGCGCGGCCCGTCGCGACGATGCGCTCCCCTTCGATGACCACCGCGCCATCTTCGATAACGCTGCCTGGAACGACTACGCGGCGGCCCCGGATGGCAACCGCTGTCACGTGGCCGGACTCTCTTCAAGCGCGACTGCCTGGCCGGTACGCGCGGATTCGTAGAAGGCGAGACACGCTGCGAGGTTGTCGCGCGCGAACTCAGCGGTCGAGACCGGCCGCTCGTCGCCTTTGAGCGTGGCGATAACGTTGCGAATGAGTCCGTTGAGTGCCCGCGGAGGCGGAAGCAGCGCCCAATCCGGCAGCCCGAAGTCACCCGTGATGGCCATCTTGCCTGTCGCGGAATCCATGATGAGCGAGCCGCGCGTCCCAACGATCTCGATCGCCTCGCGCATCCTGGCGGGGTTCGATGTCCACGTGTCTTCAATCGTGCCCACGCAACCATTCGTGAACTGGAAGATGCCGTGCCCGTAATCCTCAACAGCAATGTCTTTGTGGCGAAGGTTCGCAGTCGTGCCGGTGACGCTGGCCACCCCCGCGCCAAAGAGCCAGCGAAGGACATCGATGTGGTAGACGGCGTGATCGATGAACGCCCCGCCCGGTGCGCAAAGGGGGTCTGCGAACCAGCCGGGCTCCTTCGAGCCGGGCCACGCGCTGGGCAGGCCGGCGCGGAACACACAGTGGGCGCTGATCAGATCTCCGATGCGCCCGTCGTCGATCCACTCGCGGAACTGGACATTGGCGGGAAAGAAGCGCCGGGCGGCGTCGTTCGGGAAGTAGTGCCGGCCCGTACGGGCTACCGTGGCGGTGAGGGTGTCAGCTTCGGCAAGGGTGAGAGCGAGCGGCTTGATCGCCATCACGTGCTTTCCAGACTCGAGCGCGCGGATCGCGAGCGGGGCGTTCTGCTCGGTACTCGTGAAACAGCACACGACATCAATGTCGTCGCGCTCAATGATCTCATTCCCGCAACAGGCTTTCGAGGGTTGGGAAGGCGTTGTACCAGTGATCGAAGCCGGCGAATGCGAAGCGGAACCTCACGGTGCATCCTCAGAGCAGGTGTTCGGCGACCTTGCGTACGGCGGCGACGATATCATCAACGTCACCCTGGGTCATCATTGGGCCGATGCCAATGCTCAAGGAACGCCCGAGCAAGTCCTCGCTGCGCGGGCACATTCCCATTGCATACGTGCGGTCGGTGGGGTGTTCGGCGCAGTTGAAGGGGCAGCCGACCGACCACGCGGTCCTCTGGTTAAGGACGGCGGGGTTCGCGTAGACAGGGCGGCCCCCATAGACGCGTCCAGCGGGGATGCCTTCGGCGCGCAGGGCATCGGCGAAGTGAATTGCAGTGTCCGATGACTCGAAGAACATCGTGACACTCCCGCCCTCGCCCATAGGGTCTGGAATGCGGCGCCACTCGACCGGCAGATCGCCGAGGCGGCGCCGGATCTCAGCCGCGAACCCACGCATCGAAGAAACGATCCGTTCGAGACGGTCGATTTGGGCCGCTGCGAGCGCTCCGGCAATCTCGGTCATGCGCAGGTTCGTGCCAATGAACGGCTCGCCAGATGTCAGTTCGCGCACGTCACCAGTGGATGTGGTGAATTGGCCGCCCTGGTCGTGGTAGCGGGCCGCGCGGTCGAAGACGGTGAAATCGCCAGTCACGAGCGCACCGCCCTCGCCCGTCGTGATGTTCTTCGAAAGCTGCAGGCTGAAGGCCCCCGCGTCACCGATGCTACCCACCTGCCGCCCCCGGTAAGTCACGCCCATCGCCTGGGCGGCATCTTCGAGCACGCGGATGCCGTGCCTGCGTGCGACGGCCATAATCGGGTCCATGTCGCATGCGACATTGGCGAGGTGGACGGGGACGACTGCCTTTGTCTTCGAGGTGACCTGGGCTTCGAACGAGATGGGATCGAGGTTGAGCGATTCGTCGACCTCGGCGAATACCGGGACAGCGCGGGCATTGATGACCGCACCGACGGTGGCGATGAAGGTTACGGCGGGCACGACAACTTCGTCACCATCCTCAACGCCGAGGCCGACGAGCGCCGCTTGAAGCGCGGCTGTGCCGGAGGACACGCCGAGTGCGTACTTCGCTCCAGTGATGTCCCGTAGTCGTTGTTCGAACGCCTCGGTCTTCCGGAGCAGCTGCGGGCCGTAGTAGCGGAAGAGCGAGCGGCTTCGAAGCACGTCCTCGACAGCCTGCATTTCCTCTTGTTCGCTGAGGTACGACACGCCCTTGTCCGTATCGATCGGTGTATCGCGCACCGGCTTGCCGCCATCGATCGCGTGTGTCATGGGGCAGATCCGCGGAGTGATTGCACGAGTGCCACCGCGGCGTCGGCGATGGCCTCGGCGGCGGTCGATTCAAAGCGCGAGCTGCCGACCTCGTAGCCCGCCCTGGGGAACTCACTCGCCGGCGCGAAATACCCCGCGTAGTCGTTGGCGTAGCAGCAGATGAAGACGTGGTCTATGCCACAGCGTTTCTCTATGTCCTTGCCCGTCTGCACGAAGAACTCACCGGGGAGCATGACCACCATAGCGTCGGGCGAGAGCCGGAAAGCCTGGATTTCGAGGCGACGCGTTGTGGCTCCCACGTCTGGGTGACGCGCTTTCGTGGTGCGGTCGATCCGCAGCTGGTTCAACTGTGGCTGGAGTTCGCGCCTGGCTACGAGGTCACCTGGCGAGAGAGCGTCGATTTGCGATTGAAGACGGGCAATTTCTGATTCGATCTCTGAGAGGGCAGGCATGCTCCGGTACGGAAGGTCAACGAACGTGTGTGCGGCGGCGAATGACACATCACCGAGTAATACCCCTGGTGCAGGTTCGACGGGGAGCTCTTCGGACCAGCTCAGGTTGATGCACGACTGCGTCTCGCCCAGGGGCCGGAGTTCATGGGCCGTGCGTATCGCTGCTGCCCCGACAATCCCGCCGATCCGGTCGACCTCCCGGAAATCGTGGCGCATCCACGCGGGGTTGATGTTCGCGCAGGCGCCCTGCATGTAGATACACGTGCCACCCAGTGCGTGTTCCACGAGCGTCGCGGCTGCGCCGGGGAAATCAGCCGAATAGAGGAGGTTGTCATGCTCGAGCACGGTGGCGTGGCAGGCGTAGTTGACGACCGTTGCCACGTGTTCGCCGCCGCCCTGTGGCGCCGCGAGCAGGACTTTCAACACTCGTTCGATAGGGCCATCGGGGTGGCGGCGATTCTGACTGATCGTGGAGAGTTCGGCGCTTGCGACCTTGAGCGCAACGTCCTGCATCGAATCGAGTGCCAGGCTTACCGAATCCGCGACCTTGCGGGCTGCCCACGTGAAATATTCCGGTGACTCGCGGCTGCGCACAGTCAACGGACCGGAATGGGTATGGGTCGCGGCGACGCAGACGTTCTGGGCCGGGATGCCGAGTTCATGATCGATGAGGCGGCGCGCGCCATCCGCGATGGCCCGGTCGACGCCGACGAAGTCGCAGATCGCAAGGACGAGGCATGTGACGCCGTCATCCAACACCAGCGTCCGTACGTGGAGTGGATCGTGAATGCCGATCGCGCCTCCCACGCGCGCCCCGTAGCCGCCCATGGCCATACCGACGGGGCCTGTCACGTCTACCACACTCGCACCTGCTCGGGCAGTCGGCACTGATCGGTCGCCCCTTTCGCATCGTGAGTCCGGCACCGATATCCGTGCTGGGGAGCATACGCTACCGCTACCGGGTGTCTCAATTGCGGTCGCCCCATGTTCGCGTTAGTGTGCGCTCACAGCCCTGCCTGGCGAACGGAGATGTGCGATGGACTTTCGAGACTCACCCACCGAGCAAGCCTTCCGGCGCGAGGTGCGCGATTTCCTCGACGCGGAGCTCCCGTCGTCAGTCGCGCATCGGAGGACCGAATGGGGGCTCTTCAATGGGACGGGCCGTGCCGACCAGGGTTATGCCGACTTCTTCAAGACGTGGACGGCGAAACTCAACGCGCGCGGTTGGGGCGCGCCCGCATGGCCGAAGGAGCACGGCGGCGGCGGCCTGAGCGTGAAGGAGCAGTTCATCCTTAGCGAGGAGTTCGCGTGGAAGCGTGCGCCGCGCCCGGGTGGGATCGGGCATGGTTGGGCCGGTCCCACGATCATGGTCTACGGCAGCGAGGAGCAGAAGCGGGACTACCTGCCGAAGATCATCAGCGGCGAGGACGTCTGGTGCCAGCTCTTTAGCGAGCCGGGAGCGGGCTCTGACCTGGCGTCGCTGCAGACACGCGCGGTGCGCGATGGCGACGATTATGTCGTGAATGGCCAGAAGATCTGGACATCCGGCGCGCACCGGGCCGACATGGGCATCCTGTTGGCGCGGACGAACCCGGATGCGCCGAAGCACCGCGGGATTAGCTACTTCCTGGTGGATATGAAGACGCCGGGCATCACGGTGCGCCCGCTGGTGAACATGCTGAACAGCCACGAATTCAACGAAGTGTACTTCGAAGACGTGCGCGTCCCGGCTTCGCACATGCTGGGCGAGGAGAACCGGGGCTGGTACATCGGGACGACAACGCTCGACTTCGAGCGCAGCGGCATCGCGACGAGCGTCTCGCACCAGCTCATCGCCAGGGACCTGGTGTCGTACGCGCAGGAACATGAAGTGGGGAAGCGCTCGCTCGCAGCGAATCCACACCTGCGACTTGAACTCGCCGACCGCGCAGTCGAAGCGCAGGTCGAATCCCTCATCTGCTACCGCATCATCACGATGCAGGAGCGCGGGGAGATCCCGAATAAGGAGTCATCGATCGCCAAGCTGTATTCCAGCGAACTCGACGTGCGGCTCGCGGTGACGGGGATGCACCTCGGCGGCATGCGAGCGCAGGTACGCGATTTCGATGACGAGCCGTCGCTCGGCGGGAAGCTTGCACGCTTTTATATGCACAGCACAACGAGCCCGATCGGCGGTGGTACGAGCGAGATCCAGCGCAACATCATTGCGACACGCGGCCTGGGGATGCCGCGGGGCTAGCCAATACGCCCTGGCTCCCGGTTCGTCAGATGCGCTCGATGATGACAACCGGGATTACGCGTGAGGTCTTTCGTTTGTAGTCATCGAAGGCCGGCATGTCCGATGCGTGCTGGGCGTAGAGGCGTTCGCGCTCGGCCGGCCCGGCGACCATCGTCCGTGCTTCGAACTTCTCGTCGCCTACCTCGACGGTGGCCTGGGGATGGGCGACGAGGTTGTGGTACCAGGCCGGGTGGGTTGGTGCGCCGCCCTTGGACGCGACAATCACGAGCCGGTCTCCATCGACGCTGTATACGAGCGGGGTCGTGCGCGGCTTGCCGCTCCGGGCGCCGATGCTGGTGAGCAGGAGCAGGCGGCGCCCCTTGAATGGCCCAAACGTCTCGCCGTGGTTCGCGCGAAACTCCGCTATGAGTTGCTGGTTGAAGTCGTTCGGTTGGGTCATGTGTGGCTCCAGGTGCGTAGTGGACAGACATTAACACGGCGCGCGGCCGGGGGTTTGTTTCGCGCGACACCCGCACCGCGCCGCATAGCCTGGCGCCCGCTCCCACGAATGGCGACGGGCGCCAGGAATGTGTGGTGACGGCTAGACGGTAGCTTTGACCTCAGCGAGCAGCTGCTCGACGCGCTGTGCGACGTGACGGCACT
>JAFKFP010000333.1 GCA_017308185.1 bacterium
GTGGAGGTTGCTCGTGCGACCGCCCTTCCGAATCTGGCGGTCGATGTTCATGTGCCACGATCCCACATAGGTAGGAGCGCGAACGCGGCGCCGAAACTGTGGGCAGGCCTCGACTCCCGCAATTCGTCGATCGGAGCATTACAACCCTGATGCTGTCAGTCTTTGACGGCTCCCCAGTGCTGGTGATGTCGCCACTCGCAACATGCCAGATGCGGAATGCGGGCTGCCGTGTTGCGGGACCTGGGGTCCCGCCCGTTGGGCGGCTTATCGTTCGCCACGGTTTCCTCATTCGTGGAGGAGCCGGGATAGGGTCGTCCATTGCATGAATGCCATTCCGGTTGTATGCAAGTGATTGCACATATTCTTTTGTGAGCGAGGACGGGGTGGCCGTCGAGCGAGCGGTCGAGCCTCCGTAGGGTAGCGTTCCGGCATGTTGACTAAATCGATTTACGAAGTCAACATAGGGGGAAATTGTGTTCCACATCGTGCACCAAACGGATTGGGTGCGACATGCGGGACCGCCATTAGAACGCAAGTCAGGCCAGGCGGCGGCTATGTCTCGCGATACCGAGGGTGCATGACCGGCTACGCCGTCCGTAGGCTGTTATTTCTCGTACCTGTGCTGTGGGGCGTCGGCACGTTTGTCTTCATCGTCGTGCGACTCCTGCCCGGCGATGCCGTCGACGTCCTCCTCCAGGACAGCCAGAATGTCTCCGACATACAGGCCTACCGTCACGAACTGGGCCTCGATGAGCCGATGTGGCAGCAGTACGTCACATTCATGGGCGACGCCGCGACGCTGCAGTTTGGCGACTCCCTGCTAAGCAAGCGGCCCGTGACCTCCGAGCTGCGGCGCACGCTTCCCGTGACGCTCGAACTCACCGCCGTCGCGATGCTCTTCGCCGTGTGCGTGGGCATCCCGCTCGGGGCTCTCGCCGCGTTCCGGCAAGATTCATGGGTCGATTACGGGTCGCGCATTGTCGCGTTCACCTTCCTTGCCGTCCCGAATTTCTGGATAGCCACGATGGTGTTACTGCTTCCGGCCATCTGGTGGGGCTACAATCCGCCCCTTCGCTATGTGGCCCTCACGAGCGACATCCGGGCCAACCTCCAGCAGTTCATCGTGCCCGGGTTGATTCTCGGCATCTCGACAATGGCCACGGGCCTGCGCCTCATGCGTTCTCAAATGCTCGAAGAACTCCGGCAGGACTACGTGCGCACCGCACTCGCGAAGGGCCTGCGCCACCGCACCATCAGCGTCCGCCACGCGGCGCGGAATGCGCTCATTCCCGTCATTACGGCATTTGGCACGAGCCTGGGTCATATGCTCGGCGGCACCGTAATCATCGAAACGATCTTCAGCCTGCCCGGGGTCGGCAGCCTCACCCTCAACTCGATCACCGGCCGCGATTATCCGCAGCTGCAGGCGAACGTCCTCTTCTTCGGCGTCGCATTTGTCCTCATTAATCTGCTCGTCGATTTCCTCTACGTCGGTCTTGATCCGCGGGTGCAATATGGCAGGTGACACGCTTTCTCTCGGTGTGGCGGTCGTGCCGCACGACGACTCTCGCTGGCAGCGTTCATGGCGCGGCCTGCGGCGCTTCGCGCGTCGCAAGCCGCTGGGCGCTGCAGGCGCGATCATCTTCCTGCTTGTTTGCGCCACCGCAGCACTCGCGCCGGTCCTCGCCCCCTACGATCCCCTCGAGGCGTCAGGCTCGCGCCTCGAAGCGCCTTCGAGCCAACACTGGATGGGCACCGACGAGCAGTCGCGCGACGTGATCAGCCGGATCATCTACGGGGCCCAGCTCTCATTGAAGGTGAGCACCGCGTCCATCGCACTGGCCACCATCGCTGGAACCGTGATTGGCCTCATGTCCGGCTTCTTCGGCGGGGTAGCCGACTTCCTCATCCAACGGATCATCGACGTGATGCTGTCCATACCGGTGCTGATTCTCGCGATAGCCCTGGTCGCCGTCCTCGGAACGTCGACCTTCAATCTGATCGTCGCGATCGCCGTCGGCCAAATCCCTTTATTCACGCGTGTCGTGCGCAGCAGTGTGCTCGTTGCGCGCGAAGCTCAGTATGTCGATGCAGCTGAGATCGTCGGCGCCGGTAGCGCGCGCGTCATGTTCCGCCACGTCTTACCGAACGTCATCGCGCCCATCATCGTTCTCGCTTCAGCGGGGCTCGGGTTCGCCATCCTTGCTGAGACATCACTGAGCTTTCTCGGACTCGGCCCGCCGATCACCGAACCGTCGTGGGGTGCCATGCTCAGCGGCCCGGCGCGCATCTACATGCCCGTCGCGCCCTGGCTGGCGATCTTCCCCGGCATCGCCATCAGCCTCGTGGTCTTCAGCGCGAACATGCTCGGCGCTGCGCTCCGTGACGAATGGGACCCGCGCCTGAGGTCGCGATGACGAAGTAACCGCACCTACACCGGCGCGGCAAGTTGACCGCGACGACAGCCAACATCAAGGAGGGATAGATGAGTAACTATTGGACGGAAGGCAGGGGTCGAAAGCTCGCCCGGCGGAGGCTTCTCGGCTGGGGCGCGGCGTCCGCGGGCGTGGGTGCACTATCGCTCGCCGGCATCGCGTGTGGCGATTCGAGCTCCAATTCGACGAGCACACCGGGCGGGGCCGGTTCGACGCCCGGCGCCAGCCCCAGCGCCGGTACGCCGAAGCAGGGTGGGAAGGTCACGTTCGCTTACTCGAACGTCCCCCAGAACCTGGATGTCCAGCGCATCGTGAGCCCCACGCTCGGCAGCGCGGCCTGCCTCGTCATGAACCGCCTCCTGCGGGATGACCCGCACGCCGACCCCAACGAATACAAGATCCAGAACGAGATCGCCGAGAGCTACCAGCAGCCTGACGACCTCACCTATGTGTTCAAGCTGCGCCAGGACGTGAAGTGGCAGGATGCGGACCCGTATAACGGCCGTGGGCTCGTTGCCGATGACATCATCAAGGCCTATCAGCGTATGGGCGCCAAAGATCCGTCAGCGATCTGGGCATACCTCGTCTCGTGGATCGACAGCATGGAAGCGAGCGACGATTACACGCTGACCATTAAGGCCAAGGAGCCGAATGCACGCGCCCTGGGGTACCTGGCGTTCTACCAGTCGCCCATCGTCCCCATCGAGTGCGTCGACAAGTTCGGCGACCTCCAGAAGCCCGAATCGTGGGTGGGCACCGGCGCCTACAAGCTCACGGCGTGGCAGCCCGGAGTCGGCTTCCAATTCGATAAGAACCCCAACTATTGGGAAAACGGCTTCCCGTACCTCGACCACGTGGACCTGAACGAGGTTACTGACCTGTCGTCACAGCTCTCGGCCTTCATCGGCGGGAACCTCGACGTGATGGACTCGATCGACCCGACAGTCGTGAAGACCGTCCAACAGCAGGCCTCGGGCGCGAAGCTCGTGAGCAATAAGGGCGTTGGCGGCTGGTCATACGCCTGGAACGTGAAGTCCGGGAGTCCGTTCGCTGATCCGCGCGTGCGAAAGGCGTTCGACCTCTCTATCGACCGCGAATCGATGATGTCTTCCATCGCAGGTGACGGCAACGCCGACCTCCGTACCGGACCCCTGAACCAGGGCTTCGTCGAATGGGCGCGCAGCGATGCGGATATCAAGAAGGATGTTGTCTTCGACCTCAAGCAGGCCAAGGAACTCCTGACCCAGGCGGGCCATGAGACGCTCGCCACAAAGCTCCTCGGCAACAACGCCACCGAACAGGCGTGGATCACCTGGGCGCTCAACCAGGGCAAAAAGTCCGGCATCACGATCAACCCTGATGTTGTCGAGCGCACTGTCTATCTGACAGCGCAGACGCAGCACAAGTGGAACTACGGCCAGGTATATTCCATCCGCGCCTACCCCGATCCGGATGACTACCTCTATCCCCTCTTCGTCACCGGACAGTCCAAGAACTATGGAGACGTGTCGGACCCCACTCTTGATGAGCTGATCACGAAGCAGCGCCAAGAGTTTGACCACGAAAAGCGGAAGGCCATCCTGCAGGAGATCGATGCCCGCTGGAACAAGGACTTCAATTATCACACGTTCAGCTACACATCGAAACGCGTCGATGGCGTCTCCAAGCGCTTCTCCAACTACGTGCCACGGCCATATGACTATACGGGAGTACGGTACGCATGGGTGTCATAGGGGACGGCAACACACCGCGAGCACTCGAAGGTCTTCGGGTGCTCGATATCGGACACTGGATCGCAGGCCCGTTCGGCCCGACCTTGCTCGCGGACTTTGGCGCTGACGTAATCAAGGTCGAACAGCCGGACAGCCGGGCGAATCCCGTGCGCGGGCCAGTAAGTTGGGCGCTTGATCAGCGGAACAAACGGTGCATTACGCTGGCGCTTGATAAGCCGCGCGGCCGGGAACTCTTCATCGACCTTGTGAAACAGGCCGACGTCGTCGTCGAGAACTTCCGGCCGGGCACAGTCGATCGCCTGGGCATCGGCTACGAGACGCTGTCGGCTGTCAACGAGCGGCTCGTGATGGTCCACGTGAGCGGCTTCGGGCAGACAGGGCCCTATCGCGACCGCCCGAGCTTTGACCGGCTCGCCATCGCCATGGGCGGCCTGACGTATACCTCGGGCTATGACGACCAGCCGCCCGTGCGCCCCGGGTTCATGGTCGCGGACTATGGCACGGGACTCATGAGCGCCTTCGCGAC
>JAFKFP010000334.1 GCA_017308185.1 bacterium
GGCGGTGTGTCAACGCTTCGAGCAGCTCGACCATTTGCGACCTCCGTTCGTTGGCGACATGACCATGGTGCCGCCGGCGCAGCGTGTACGCGAGACACCTTAGCCGCGCGGCGCCTGTAGCAGGTCCACGGTCAACTGCAATTGCCCCGCATGCAAGGCAGCATGTTCCAATGGGTGCAGGAGTGCCTCGAAACGAGTCATCTGGTGCGTCTCACCCTCGCCGAAGAGGATCTGCCGGGGGATGATGCGGTCACTGAGTGTCGCGTGGTCGAGTCCGCCCAGGGCCACGTCACAATCGGCGACGAGTATCTTCGCGGCAGCCTCGAGGTCATCCATGGTGCCGTGGGACCGAAACTCGGCTGGCCGGTCGCGCTCCAGTGGTTGTTCGCACACAATCCCGGGCACCCACGCGCGGATGTTGCCAAGCACGTGCGTTACGATCACAAACGGTGTGTTTGCGCCCGTGACGTCGGGGGCCGCGTTCAACTGCTCCTGGGTGAGACCGCGTGCCAACGCGAGCAAATCGTCTATTTTCGCAGCGATGCCGCGCCAGATCGCATCGATTCGTTCGTCCACTGTCGATACCCTCCGCATAAGCTTTCTGCGTCATCGTGACGTGTGGAAGGATTTCACGGTATGCCTGCGTTCGTTGGCCTCGACCTCGCCTGGACACCGGGCCGCCCAAGCGGCATCTGCGTCCTTTCGAGCAGCGGTGACGTCGTGCGAATGGAGCACGTGGGCCGGGTCGTCATGACGCCTACGGCACTCGCCCGGCAGGTTGCCACCCTCGGGAGCACAATCTACGCGGCTATCGACGCCCCACTCGTTGTCGCGCCCGACCGTCGCGCGGAAGCCCTGCTTGCTCGCCGTTACGGTGCTTCAAAGGCCTTCGCCTTTCATACAAGCCGCGAATGGCTAAGCCGCAACAACGCGCTGGCGGGTCCGCAACTGGCCGAGGCGCTCGGAGTGCGCGGCTTTCGCCACCAGGGACCCCCGACGGCCCGCGCTGATGGCCGCTACATGCTCGAGGTCTTTCCGCACGCGGCGCACGTTTCGCTCTTTGGGCTCGCCGAACGTCTGAGTTACAAGCGTGGCGTGCTGGCCGCGCGCGCTGCAGTGATGGCGATCTATCAGCGCGAGCTTGATCGCCTGCTGCGCAACAGCCTGCCAGAGCTTGCCAACGACACGTCCATCCAGCGATTGCTCGAGCCCTGTGTCCTGCCAGTCACCGGTAGCGCGATGAAACTGCTCGAAGACCAACTCGATGCGCTGACCTGTGCCATCGTTGCACACCACGCGTGGAAAGCAGGGCCTGCTGGTCTCGACACGTTCGGGTGCGCGGAACACGGCCAGATCACCGTCCCTCGCCGCCTCGACGACTGCTGACTGTATCGAGGAGCTGAGGCGAAGCGTGGTAGTCGGAAGCGTGCCGCTTCACGTCACATTCGCTCGGGCGCGTCCACGCCCATGACGTCGAGGACGCGCGCGAGCGCGATCTTCGCAGCGAGTACGAGGCGCAACCGCGCACGGCTGAGTTCCGCATTGTCCGTGATGACCTTGAGCGACGAATCGTCCTGCTGCTTGAATGCATCATTGAACGTATGGAAGGCCGTCGCGAGGGCCATCGCGTAATGCGGTAGGTGCTGCGGTTCGAACGTGTTTGCAACAGTTTCGATGATCTCGGGCAGGCGCATCATCTCGCGGATCAGCGCAAGCTCATGCGGCTGAGTGAGCAATGCAACATCGCCGCCATCGGGGGTCAGCCCCTGTTCCTTTGCACGGTCAAGAATGCTTGCCAGCCGGGCATGTGCATATTGCACATAAAATACAGGATTCTCACTCGACTGCTTCACCGCGAGGTCGAGATCGAAATCCATCTGCGAACCCGGTGAGCGCAAGAGGAAGAAGAATCGTGCCGCATCGCGGCCAACTTCTTCGATGAGCTCATCGAGCGTGATGATCTCGCCGCTGCGCTTCGAAAGTTTGACCACCTCGCTACCACGCTTCAGCGTCACGAGCTGGTACAGGAGGATGTGCAATGCATCGCCATCGCCCCCCACGGCTCCTGTTGCCGTCTTGACCCGCGACACATGTCCGTGATGGTCCGCACCCCACACATCGATGACAAGGTCAAAGCCGCGGCGGATGAACTTGTCGTAGTGGTAGGCGATATCGCTGGCGTAATACGTCGGGCGTCCGTCCGAGCGGATGACGACATTGTCCTTGCCTTCGCCGAGGTCGCTCGACGTGAACCACGTCGCACCCTCGCGTTCGGCCAGGTAGCCCTTTTCGCGGAGAAGTCCCATGACGGTATCGAAGCCGCTCTCGCCCTCGTAGAGCGAGCGTTCACTGAACCAGCGGTCATAATGCACACCGAACGCATCGAGCGTGCGCCGGATGTGGCGCACCATGAGTTCGATGCCAAGCTGCGCGAGTGCGGGCGGGCAGGGCTCCCCTTCGTCGCGGAGGAACCGGTCGCCCGCCTCCTGTTTTATCTCCTCCGCGAGCCCGGCCATGTATTGGCCGGGGTAACCATCAGCCGGGACCGGGGCCTCGCGGCCGAAGAGTTGCTGGTAGCGCGCGTAGAGCGTCTCACCAAAGGTGTCCGTCTGGGTGCCGGCGTCGTTCACGTAATATTCGCGTTCGACTGCGTAACCCGCTGCCTGCAGTGCCGAGGCCAGCGCATCGCCAATGGCCGCACCGCGCCCGTTTCCAACGTGGAGCGGCCCTGTCGGGTTCGCGCTTACGAATTCGACCTGTGCCCTCTTGCCCGCGCCAACAGTGATATCCGCGAACGCGGCCCCTTCAGCGATGCAGCGCTCGACCTCAGACTGCACGAAGCGGTCGGAGAGACGAAAGTTGATGAACGCGCCGGAGATTGTGGGCGGATCTACTGCCGGGTCGCTGGCGACATGCCGGGCAATCACAGCCGCAATTTCTGGCGCAGGCCTCATGGCTGCGCGCCCGAGGCGCATCGCAAGCGTGCTCGCGAAATCGCCGTTCGTGGAGTCTTTGGGGCGCTCGACTGTTGCGCCCGGCGCCGCCACGTCGGGAAGTTCTCCCGCCGCCACGGCGGCCCGCACGGCATCTTCAATGAGAGCGTCGATGTGAGGTCGGACTGAGCGTGCATCAACCATGGGAGCATCAAGCGTAGTCCTTCGCGTCGCACCAGAGAAGCACCGTGCGCAGGCCGAGGCGCCGGCTACCGGTTGGCCAACTCACCTGCCGGTGTGTGACCGGCCCGCGCTGTGAGGTCCCCGCGCAACATGACGAAGGCAGCAATGGCACCGCTGAAGGCCACGGCCGCGCCGATCGCGTAAGCCCACCGGAACCCGCCGTTCAGGGCATCGACGGTGCTGCGACCATCCGCGAGCAGCGCGTGCGTTTGGGATGCCGCCACCGTCGACATCACGGCCAGCCCGATGGCGCCGCCGATTCGCCGCGACGTGTTCAGCAACCCGGAGCCGATGCCGGAATCACGCTCCTCCAGGCCGGCGAGCGCGGCGATGGTGAGCGCCACGAGCGCCACACCAAAGCTGATCGCGACGAGCAACAACGGTCCGAGGATCGCCCAGTAGGTGCCGGAGGGCGAGATACTCGTGAGGATGGCGAGTCCTATGGCGAGCGTCGTCATGACGGTCATCAACACTTTCTGCATGCTCATTTTTCGGAGCACGCGGGAGATGAAGATCGAACCGCACGCAGTTGTGACCGACAGCGGCGTGAATGCGAGGCCCGTTACGATCGCTGAATATCCAAGCACCTGCTGCATGTAGAGGGTGGTGAAGTAGAACTGCGCGAACATCGCTGCCGTCATGCACGCCGCCACCACATTGGCCCCGCGCACACTGCGCACGCGAAAGATACTGAACGGGATGAGCGGCGATGCAGTACGCATCTCGACTGCTGCGAATATGGCGAAAAGGGCCGCTGCCCCACCGAGGCAACCGAGGATCTCCGCCGACGCCCAACCCTTGTTCGTCACCTCGACAACGGCGTAAACGAGGAGAAGCAGCCCGCCTGTGAGCGTGATCGCGCCCACGGCATCGAGCCTCGGCCGCGTGCCTCCCGGCTTGCCTTCGGGCACGACGGAAGAGCAGATAGCGAGTGTCGCGGCTGCTATCGGGACGTTGACGAACAGGCACCACTCCCACCCCAGCCATTGCACGATGATGCCGCCCAACAACGCTCCCGACGCTGCACCACCGCTTCCCATGGCGCCGTATATCCCCACGGCCCGATGCCGGGCACCCTCTTCCTCAAACATGTTGTAGAGGATCGCGAGCGCCGACGGTGCGATGAGCGCCGAACCGAAACCCTCGACCCCGCGCGCCACAATGAGCCAGACAGAATTTTGCGCGAATCCCCCCATCGCAGACGCGAGCCCGAACACGGCAAGGCCGGCCATGAATACCCGGCGGCGCCCGAACAGGTCAGCGCAGCGGCCTCCAAGCAGCAAGAAGCCCCCCAGCACGAGTGTGTACGCATTCACCACCCACTGGAGGTTGGACTCGGTCATATCGAGAGAGCGCTGGATCGACGGAAGCGCCACGTTCATGATCGCGGCATCAAGCACGACGATGAACGTGGCGATGCAGACCACAGCGAAGCCAACCTGCAACCGCCGTTCATCGCTCAGCGTCATGGGG
>JAFKFP010000335.1 GCA_017308185.1 bacterium
TACAGTACGATTCGTTTCGGTTCGAGGGCATGGCTGTAGATCTGCTCGCTCGCTTCGTGGCCGAGGATGATGTCGGCCATGCCGTGGATGAGCAGCAGCGGGCGATTCAGCGAGTCGACCCCGCGTGCGCCATGGAGTTGTGGTGACATCGATACTACGCCCCGCACGATGGGGGCGAGTTCACCGGCTTTGATGACGACTGCCCCACCGAAACTGTGCCCAACCAGGACTACTCCTGATGCTCCAATGCCCTTCAGAAACGAACATGCCGCGAGGGCATCGAGCGCGCACTCTTCCAATTCGTTCGGCTGCCGGTAGTCGATACGAAGGACCGTGATCTGATCAGCCGCAAGGAGCGCGGGCAACCGCGCGTAGAGCCGGCCGGCCGGCCCATCAAGACCGCCCATGGCGCCGCCGACACAGACGACGGCATTCGCACCGCCTTCCACCGGGTGCAGAAGCCCGCGGATATCACCGCGGCTCGTGTTCAGGACAATCTGCAACGCTCCCGGTTGCTCGGCGGGGGCGGCCGCCACGTTGAGAATGCGCAGATCGAGGTCGCCAGGAGGCGGTTCAGGCTCATCCCACATGTTCCCGGGCATTCCCAAACTATACGGGAGCCGGCTACTGAGCGCTGCAGCGGAGCGTGATAGCATCATCGGAGCGAGATGCCCGGCGGGGTGGCATTGTGACGCCCGCTCACCCGTCGTGCTGAACATGATCCGAAAGAAAAAGGGGATCCCAACTCAATGGCTATTTCGTTTGAGGGCCAGGTGGCCGTGGTGACCGGCGCAGGTGGTGGCCTCGGCCGCGCCTATGCAATCGACCTCGCCCGGCGTGGCGCGAAGGTTGTGGTGAACGATCTTGGCGGCGACCCGGCCGGCGAAGGCGAGAACCGTTCGCCCGCGCAGAAGGTCGTGGATGAGATCAAAGCCGCCGGCGGCGAGGCCGTCCCGAACTACGATAGCGTGGCAAGTTACGACGGCGGCTTCAACATCGTGAAGACGGCGATCGATACGTGGGGCCGCCTTGATGTCGTTATCTGCAACGCGGGCATCCTCCGCGATGTGGCCTTCCACAACATGAGCGAGGACGACTGGGACAAAGTCTTCGGCGTCCACATCAAGGGTTCGTTCACCGTTTTGCGGGCGGCCTGGCCGGTGTTCCGGCAGCAGGCGTACGGGCGCGTCGTCCTCACGACATCGTCTTCGGGCATCTACGGGCAGTTCGGCCAGGCGAACTATGGCGCGGCCAAAACGGGCATGCTCGGCCTGATGAACGTGCTCAAGCAAGAGGGCGCCAAGTACAACGTGATGGTCAACACGGTAGCGCCTGTGGCGGGGACCCGGCTCACGCAGCAGGTGATGCCGCAGGAGATGGTCGACAAGCTGAAGCCGGAGTTCGTGGTGCCGGCCGTAGTCTACATGGCTTCGAATGAGAACCACGACAGCGGCTACGTGATCGAAGCCGGCGCGGGCAACTTCAACCGCGCGGCGATCGTCAAAGGCCCCGGCATTCGCCCGGGCATGGACGACCTCAAGGATGCGGAATGGGTCGAGCAGAACTGGGCAGCGATCACGAGCCTCGAAGGCGCTGAGCCGCAGTGGCGCACCGGCCAGTCCGAAGCTCAGCACAAGGCTGAGACGAAGTAACGCATCTACCACTCTCGTGTGGTACGGGCCGGCAGGTGGAGTCTGATCCACCTGCCGGCTTTTGTTGTCAGGGGTTCTCCAGGCGTGTAGCCTTGGTGGCGACAACTATATAGCTGTTCGGGATCGCTGGGGGTGCCTTCGGGCTGAGAATAGACCCCTTGAACCTGACCACGTTGATACGTGCGGAGGAAAGCGGTCGGAACCTGGCGCCATTGGCGAGGAGTCCGGCTTTCCGGGCTCCTTTTTTGGTGCCCCGGGAACGGGGTGAATCGTCAGCCCGGGCGGCGAAAGGAAACGAGGATGTGGAAACGTCTCGTCGCAGCCGCCGTGGTGGCGGTGCTCGCAGGATTGTCGCTGACCGCATGCGGGGGCGGTGGCGGCAAGCAGACACTCACGATCATCACCCATGATTCGTTCAACATCAGCAAGCCCCTGCTCCAGCAATTCGAGAAGGACAACAATGTCACGGTGAAGCTTGTGCCGAAGGGCGATGCGGGCCAGATGCTCGCCAGCCTGATTTTGACCAAGAACAATCCGGAGGGAGACGTCGCGTTCGGCGTGGACAATACGTTCCTGTCGCGAGCGCTCGACGCGGGGATCTTCGAGAAGTACAGCCCGCCCGCGTTGAAGAACGTGCCCGACTCGCTGAAGACGGGTACCGATGGATTCGTGACGCCCGTGGACTTCGGTTACGTGAACTTCAATTACGACATCGCGTGGTTCAAGGACCACAACCTGGAGCCGCCGAAGACGCTCGAAGACCTGGCGAAGCCCGAGTATAAGGGGCTGACAGTGGTTGAAAACCCCGGAGCATCTTCGCCCGGGCTATGCTTCCTCATCGCTACGGTAGACTACTTCGGACCAGACAAGTATCTCGACTGGTGGAAAGCGATGCGCGCCAACGGGATGAAGGTCGTAGATGGGTGGGACACGGCGTACAACGTGAATTTCACGTTGCATGGCGGGGCCCAGCCAATCGTCCTGAGCTACGCAACGAGCCCGGCGTACGAGCAGATGGCCGCAAAACCGGCACGGGATGACTCGCCGACGGCAAACATCCTGCCGCCGAATGGCGCGTTCCGACAGATTGAGTACGTCGGGATACTAAAGGGCACGAAGCACGAGGCACTGGCGAAGAAATGGATCGACTTCGAGCTGAGCACAGCCGCACAGGAGGACGAGCCCGGGCAGATGGCGGTATACCCCGTGATAACCGGTGCGAAGGTGCCTGATGCGTTCGAGAAGTTCTCGAAGGTGAGCGCCGAGGCCGCTGCCAACGTCTCGCCCGCGGACATCGCGAAGAACCGGGATGCGTGGATCGCGGCGTGGACCAAGGCAGTGTTGCAGTGAGCACCAGGCGCCCGGTCGCCGGCCGCCGCTTGCGTTGACAGAGGAGGACAGTAGTGGCGCTACGCGAGCGTATGGCACGCGCCCGTTGGCCAGAGGCGAACCTGCCACGATGGCTCGTGGCGCTGGCGCTCCTGGCGGCACCGCTGGCGTTCGTCGCCGCGTTTCTCGTTTACCCGCTCCAGGGAATTGTGCGGGAATCGTTCTTCGGAGCGAACGGTTCGCTTGCCGGTCTCAAGCCACTGGTCGAAGACTCGTATTTCCTGGAGCGGGCATGGTTCTCACTCTGGGAGGCTGCAGCCTCGACAGTGCTGACACTTGCTGTCGCCATGCCATGTGCATGGGTGATCGCGCGCCGCGAATTCCGGGGGAAATCGCTGCTCGTCGCGCTCATTACGGTCCCTTTTGTGATGCCCGCAATCGTGGTGGCCGTCGCGTTCGCGGCGCTGCTGGGACCGGACGGCGCAGTCAACCAGGTGCTGCGCATTGTGCCCGGGGCAGGGGATCGCCCCGTGGACCTGATGAACACCATCTGGATCATCCTCGCCGCTCATGTGTTCTACAATTTCGGGGTCACGGCGCGCATCATCGCGGCTTCGTGGTCGGGGATCGACGAGCGGCTGAGGACGCCGATCCTTGCCGCGGCATCGCTGGTGTTCCTGTTTTGCTTCACGAGTTTCGGTGTGATCCTTGTGCTCGGCGGCCCGCAATTCAATACGGTCGAAACGGAAATCTATCGCGAGACGATCTTCCAGTTCCGCCTTCCTGTGGCTGCGGCTCTCGCGCTGTGCCAACTGCTGTTCACGTTCGTTGTCATGTGGGTATATACGCGCGCGCAACAAACCGCGGGTGGCGGAGGGATCCATGAATCGCGCCAGCGGCGCACGTCGCGGCGCGACCGCTGGACAACGGGGGCCGTCGCCGCTGCGATGATCGTGGCCGTGCTTGCGCCAGTGGCGGCACTCGTGGAGCGGTCGTTCCATACGGGGAGCGGTTACAGCCTGGAGTACTACCGTCTGCTCGGGCAAAACGTGACCAACCAGGCGATCTTCGTGGAGCCACTGCCCGCCATCGGGCACTCGCTTGGCTTTGCGCTGCTCACCATCGTGTTTGCCGTGCCGCTGGGGACGCTGGCCGCCTATGGGTCCATTCGAACCGGCCGTCACAGCCAATGGGTGGAATCGGTGGTGCTCCTCCCACTCGGTGCATCAGCGGTGACCCTGGCGCTGGGCTTCATTGTGACGCTCAACAAGCCACCGCTGAACCTGCGCGGCACATGGTGGCTGCTGGTCATCGCGTACACCCTCATCGCGTTTCCGTTTGTCATGCGCACCGTACTCGCGCAGCTTCGCGGGATGGACGAACACGTCCGGGAGGCCGCGCGCATGCTCGGCGCGGGCCCGGTGCGGGTATTCACCGAAGTCGATCTTCCGCTCGTGTGGCGTTCGATCGCGACCGGCGCGGTGTTCGCGTTCGCCATTGCGATGGGTGAGTTCGGGGCTACACTTCTGCTGACGCGCCCGGAGTGGGCCACCATGCCGGTGGCGATCTACCGCCTGCTGGGGCGGCCGGGGGCCGCGTACTACGGCCAGGCACTTGCGATGAGTTCTCTCCTTATGGGCGTTACAGCTGTGGCATTCGTGGTCATCGACCGGCTGCGCGTGCGAAACGCGGGGGTATTCTGATGGCGCCAGGGGGCCTCACGGCAGATGGCCTGCGTTTCGCGGTTGATGAGAAGGTCATCGTCGACGGTGTAACTCTCGCCGTCGCTCCAGGTCGAACGCTGGCAATCATCGGCCCAAGCGGGTGCGGGAAGACCACATTGCTGCGGCTCATCGCGGGCATCGAGCGCGCACAGGCCGGAACGCTGCGTTTTGATGGCCAGGACCTGGCTGGCGTACCCGCGCATCGACGCGGGTTTGGCATGGTGTTCCAGGATTTCGCGCTCTTTCCCCACCTCAACGTGGGCCGCAACGTGGCCTTCGGTCTGCGGCGGCGGGGCGGTGGCGCGGAAGATGACACCAAGAGACGCGTTGCGGAACTGCTTTCGACCGTAGGGCTCGAAGGGTTCGAGCACCGCAGAGTAGGGTCCCTCTCCGGGGGAGAACAGCAGCGTGTGGCTCTGGCACGAGCGCTCGCGCCGAGGCCGCGGCTCTTGATGCTCGATGAACCGTTGGGGTCGCTCGACCGGGGGTTGCGCGAGCACCTTTTGCTCGAACTGAAGGAGATCCTGACCGATTTGGACATCCCCGCGATCTACGTCACCCACGACCAGTTCGAAGCGTTCGCCATCGCGGACCGGCTCGCCGTCATGCGCGCGGGACGCTTCGTGCAGGAGGGCACACCACGGGATGTCTACTCGGAACCGGGCACGGAGTTCGTCGCACGGTTCCTCGGGTTTGAGAACATCGTCGACGGCGTGTCGGATGGGACAGTGGTTCACACCGCCGTCGGGGAATTCTGCGTGCGAGCGCGGCCAGGTGCGGTACGGCTCCTGTTGCGTGACGAGGGCGTGGCTATCGCGGAGGCCGGAGAAACCGGGGCGGCCACGGGCGTCCACTCTGCGATGGCGTTCCAAGGCTCGATGGTGCGTGTGGAGGTGGCCACCGCAGAGGGCAAATTGTGGTTCTCATTGCCGGCGGCGACGGCGTTGCCGCCGATAGGGGGGAAGATGGCCTTCCGGGTCCCGTCAGTGCAGGTGATAGATGCAGGCTAGAGGCGGCTGACGTGCAGCACTGATCATGTATGCTTGTTAATAGCCGTGCCGAGGGGGTGACCATGTACTTCAAGCAGTTCCTTCACGATGACCTTGGATGTTCGTCGTACTTCATCGCCTCGCGTGAGTCACGCGAGGCGGTAGTGATAGACCCGCAGTACGACATTGAGCAGTACCTCGACCTCGCAACCGAACGCGGCTATCACATCATCGGCGTCGTTGATACGCACCTTCATGCAGACCACATTTCTGGCAATCGGCGGCTGGCAAAGGCGACCGGTGCGAAGCTTTATCTCCACCGCTCGGCCGATGTGCGGTTTCCGTTTGAACCACTTGATGACGGCGACGAGTTGCATTTGGGGCAGGTCATCCTGCGAGTAGTCCACACGCCCGGGCACCGGCCAGAGTCGATTTCGCTCCTCGTGACCAACCCGCCGCGGAGCCCTGAGCCGTCGATCGTGTTGAGCGGCGATACGCTCTTCGTGGGCGATGTCGGCCGCCCGGATTTTGGCGGGCCCGAGGGCGCGCTGGAACAGTTCGAGAGTGTACAGCGGCTGCTGGGGCTGCCGGACTACGTTGAGGTGTTCCCGGCCCACTTCGAGGGCTCCTGTGGCAAGGGCATGTGCGGACGGCCAAGCAGCACAATCGGATTCGAGCGGCGCTTCAACCCGCTGCTGCAACTCCCGAAGGGCGAATTCCTGTCGTTGGCCGAGGAAGCACCCGCACGGCCGCTCAATATGACAGCGATCATGGCCACCAACCAGGGCGACAACGACTACGAATGGGTGCACGAGCACGGCGAGGGCGAACCTCCGGTGCACAGCATCGAGCCGAAGGACGGGCCAGCATGGATCGCTGAGCACCACGCGATGGTGCTCGATGTACGTGAACCATCGGAGTACGCCGAAAGGCGCATCCCTGGCGCAGTCTCCATCCCCCAGGCGGACCTCGCGACGCGCATGGCAGAGATACCGCGCGACCGCGACGTACTCGTGGCATGCGCGGGCGGCGTACGGTCGATAAAGGCAGCCGGGTTCTTGAAGTCTGCCGGCTTCGAACATGTGACGAATCTGCTGGGCGGGACAGATGGCTGGCAGGAGGCCGGCAACCCCGTCGATATGGGAGAGGCCGCAGTTGTATAGGGCTGGGCAGGCCAGGGATTCCCGTAACTATTGCATTGTTTGACAGGCCTACCCGGCCGAACACATAATCGGGCCTCTCGACGCGGGTGGCGCCATGCGGGCCACGCAAGGTTGTCATCGACGGCGGGCATTCGACGTTAGACCTGCGCCTCCAGAGCGCAGGTGCGTGACGTGGCCGCTCAAGGTCCGCAGCGGGGCTCGGATGATCCGGACGATTGCAGCCGGAGACGGGATGACCGATGGACATCCGTGGGGATCACTACTTCAAGGAGCCACCCGAGCGGGTTTGGACAACCATGCTCGAACCGGAGAGCCTCCGCGCCTGCATCCCTGGTTGCGAATCGCTCACCGAGACTGGCGAACGAAGCTACGACATGACGCTCAAGGTGGGCGTCGCTTCGATCAAAGGGACCTATGACGGCACCGTTAAAGTTGAGGACGTCACACCGATGGACTCCTACCGCCTGGTGGTCTCTGGAAGCGGACGGCCGGGTGCGGTCCGTGGCGATGGCAAGCTCGAATTTCACCCCGAGGACGGCGGCACCCGGGTGACCTATACGGGGACGGTGAGCGCACAGGGCGCAATCGCGCGGCTCGGCAACCGGCTGTTGGGCGGGACGGCCAAGCTGCTCATCGGACAGTTCATGAACAACGTGGAGAAGCGAGTCGCGGACCGCGAGTAGCACGTCACCCATCAGGTCTAGCCATGGAGGTACTTGTGTCGGAACCAGTGGCAATCAGTATCAACGTCAACGGAAAGTCCGAGGCCGCGACCGTGGAGCCACGGCGGCTGCTCGTCCACTTCTTACGCGAGGAGCTTGGACTCACGGGGACGCACGTCGGATGCGACACGACCCAGTGCGGTGCGTGCACGGTGATCATGGACGGTCAGACCGTGAAGTCGTGCACCATCTTCGCCGCCCAGGCCGACGGTTCGGAGATTACGACCATCGAAGGTGTGGGCTCGGACGGTAATCTGCACCCCATGCAGGAGGGATTCTGGGAGGAGCACGGGCTGCAGTGCGGCTACTGCACGCCGGGCATGATTATGGCCGGCATCGGCCTCCTTAAAGAGAATCCACACCCCAGCGAACAGGAGATTCGCGAGGGGATCGCAGGGAACCTGTGCAGGTGCACAGGCTACCAGCACATCGTGAAGGCGATCCAGTACGCGGCGGAGAAGGGGTAGGGCCATGACAACTCCCGTAATGCCGAAGCTCGTTGGTACGCGCGTGAAGCGGCGCGAAGACCCGCGGCTCATCCGGGGACGCGCCACATACGTGGATGATGTCCAGTTGCCCGGCATGCTACACC
>JAFKFP010000336.1 GCA_017308185.1 bacterium
CATTGGCACGCCGCTGGCAACGGTGATTGGCTACGAGCGCGCCGCCGAAATCGCCAACGAGGCGGCGCGCTCCGGGCGTACCATCCGGGACGTGGCCACCGAGCAGTCTGGCCTCTCAGCGGCGGACCTCGATACGATTCTTGACGCAAGGAAGATGACAGGCGAATGACAGCCTGCGCGTGTCACATCACGTTGAAAGGTTTAGGTTCCTAGCCAATATGGAGACGTTGGTGCGGTACTCGGGACATGCAGCGCTGGCCACCCTTGTCGCGAACGCGGCCGTCAATACGGACTCGCAGGCGTTCGCTGGCCGGTGCCGTCAGGTCCTGATCGATACGCTCGGCTGCGATGAGGTTGAACTCACGCTGTCGGACGTACCGGGCCCTCCCCCGTCGGCCGCGTCATCTCCTGCGGAATCGCTCGCATCGGAGTCGCTGCACCTTCGACAGGCTGACCGCGACGCGCTAAGCGCCGCATGGGCCGACGAAGCATCGCAGACTTCGGGGATCGTGGCGCTCCTCGCGGGGCCGGAAGCTCCGCTTGGTACGCTCGCTGTACGCTTTGCGGAGATTCGCACGCTCACCGATGACGAGCGTGCATTCGTCGGCGCAGTCGCCGCCCTGCAAAGCACAGTCGTCCAGCGCGAACGCTTCGAACAGGCTCACCTTCGCGTCGCGTCACACATGCGCGAGCTTGCGGATTTGTTGCCGATGTTCATCTGGGTCGCAACTACCGATGGCCAGCTCGCCTTCTTCAATCAGCGCCTGCTCGATTTCACGGGCCGAAGCCTCGAAGAACAGGTTGCCGGTGGATGGGAGGCTGCCATCCATCCGGACGACGTGAAGCCCTTTCTCACAATGTTGCGAGGGGCTATCGCCGAGCAAGCCGAGTTCGAAGCCGAGGTGCGCATATGCGATGCGCGTGGAGGATTTGGCTGGTTTCTCCACCGTGGTGTCCCTGCGTTCGACGATGACGGCGGCCTCAACGGCTACATCGGGTCGAGCATCAACATCACCGACAGCCGCCGGGCCATCGATGCGCTTCGCGCCATCGCCGATATCGGCGCCGAATTGTCGCCGAGCCTCGATCAGGATGACATCGCGGCCGTCCTTGCCCGGTTCATGGTGTCGCGTGGCCTCGGCGTCGTCGCCATGGTAGCGCTCAGAGGTCCCGATGGAGGCTTCCGCTGCACCTGCAGCACGGGCACTTTCGACGAGGAGATTGTCGCGAAGTTTGTGCAGGCGAGTGCCGACAACATGCCCGGCAATGCCGCCGCACGCGCGGTGGGACTGGCAGGGCCGGCGGTCCTCGCTCCTCCACTGGCCGCATCCGAGGAGTCCGCCCTGCGCGAACTCGGGTTGGGTTCTGTGGTAGGGGTGCCGCTCCCCGCGAGGGGCCGCGTCGTCGGCGCCATCATCCTGCTTTTTCCCGGGTCTGAGGACGTACTGACGCTCAACACGGGCCTCGCGTATGAACTCGCCGGCCGCGCCGCGCTGGCTATAGACAACGCCGGCCTCTATGCCGAATCTCAGCGCCAGGGCAACCTCCTCCAACGCTCGAACGACGCCCTGCAGTTCCTCGCAAACACCGGCATCGAGCTCACGCGAATCGTCCAGGACGACCAGACGATGCAGCGCGTGGCTGAACTCGCCGTGCCTGCCTTCGCCGACGTGGCGATCATCGATGTCATCGGCGAGGACGGCGTGGCGAACCGGGTGGGTGTCGCGGCTTCCTCGGAGCGCCTACGCAAGCTGGTCCGGGCCATCCGCCCCCCGCAGAGCTTCAGCGGCGGCATGTCCCGCGAGCTGCATGACGGCCACTCGGTCATGATCAGCCAGGTGCGCGCGCGCCACACGCGCCTCTTCGCCCAATACGTTGGCGACACCAGGCGTCTCTCGGACATCGCACCCGGTTCGGCGCTCTTCATCCCCATGACGGCGCGCGGACAGGTATTGGGCCTCATCACCTTCATCCGCGTACAGGGGCGTTTGGGGTTCACGTCGGGCGACCTCTTCGCGGTGGCTGACCAACTCGGCCGCCGCAGCGGCCTATCCGTGGACAACGCCCGGCTCTTCGCCGAGTCCCGCGCCCGCGAAGCTGAATTGCAGCGTGCCAACGTGGCAAAGGACGAGTTTCTCGGGCTCATGTCGCATGAGCTGCGGACGCCGATCACCGTTATCAACGGCGGCGCGCGTATCCTCAAGAACCGTGGCGAAACACTCTCGGCAGCCGCCCGAGCAGAGATCGTGGCCGATGTCTCCCACGAGGCCGGCCGCCTCGCTGCCATGCTCGAGGATATGCTTGCTCTCGCCCGCATCGAGCTGAATAAGCGGCCAGCACTCGAACCGGTATTGCTCCATCGTCTCATCGATCGGCTTGCCGCCGATGCCTTGCCGCTTCGCCGGGTAGTGCATCTCTCCATCGGATCGGATCTACCCGCTGCAGCCGGCGAACCTTCATACATTGATCACGTATTCCGCAATATGATGAGTAATGCTGACAAGTACAGTCCTGCCGACGCGGCCATCGATGTCGTGGTCACAGATGAGGACGGCTGGATCGCGGTGCGCGTCCTCGACCGCGGCCCCGGCATTCCCGCGGAGGAAACCGAGCGCATCTTTGAGAGGTTCTACCGCGCCGAACACACGTCGCGGTTGGCCAGTGGTGCAGGTATGGGGCTTGCCGTGTGCAAACGTCTCGTGACTGCCATGGCCGGCGAAATCTGGGCTTGACCGCGCGAAGGTGGCGGGCTGGAGGTGGGCTTCCGCCTGCCTCTCTACACTGAGGAGGAACTATGACCACCGACCCACTGCTCCTGGCAGTCGATGACGAAGCCGGGATCCTCCGGCTCATGAAGCTGGAACTCAGCGCGCAGGGTTTCCGCGTCATCACGGCGACCGATGGCGAAAGTGCCCTCCGGCTCGCCGAGGAACAGCGCCCCGACGCCATCCTGCTCGACGTCATGATGCCCGAGATCACCGGCATCGAAGTCATGCGTCGCATCCGCGAGCACTCGAATGTCCCCATCCTGCTCGTCACTGCGCGCGATAAGGACGCCGACAAGGTCCGCGGGCTCGAACTCGGCGCCGACGACTACATCGTCAAACCGTTCAGCCCCGATGAGCTGGGTGCACGCGTGCGTGCCGTGCTCAGGCGCGCTCTTGGCGGCGACACCGAACGAGTCGTCCACGCTGGCGACGTTGAGATCGATCTCATGCGGCGGCTCGTGACGCGTGGCGGCGAATCAGTCTCGGTCACACGTACCGAGTGGCTCCTTCTTCAGCACCTCGCCGTAAATGCAGGCAAGGTCATGCTCAACACCGAACTGCTCACCAAGGTATGGGGCCCCGAATATCGGGATGATCTTCAATACCTGCGTGTCTGGATATCGCGCCTCCGCGGCAAGCTGGAGGAGACGCCATCCAACCCGCAGATCATCAAGACGCTCCAGGGCATCGGCTATCTCTTCGAGGCGAACGACGAATCAACCAGCGAGCATGCAACTGCCACGCCCTGATCCTTTGCTCCCGCCAGGCTAGCGCGACCGGCCGGCCTTCACCATGCGTTGCATTCCCCTGCCGCGCGTCGCCATACTGCGTGGGCACTGGCGCGTGCGGGCGCTTGCGCGAACCCTGCATTTCACAAGGGAGCGGCGATGCATTTCGGCAAGACACCGATTTTCGTGCTCGTCGCCGGCGGGCTCCTCGGGACGCTCGGGTTCGCGAGCCTGCTCTTTTCGCTTACTGGTCATTCAAAGCAGGCCATGGCGCCAAACCTCGCCAGCCATGCCGTGATCGCGGGCCTCGCCAGCGACGGCGTACCCTCCTCTGCCACTGGCACTCCCGACGCGACGCCGACTGCGGTACCTACCGCCACTCCGGGCGTCCCCAGCGTGAAGGGCCTGCAGGTCTGGGCCGGCGGAGACTCAGTCGGCGCCTTCGTCGCGCAGAACTTTGCCCAGGACATGGTGGCGGCAGGCGCGAAAGACGATTGCTCCACGACCAGCGCCAGCACCACGGGCGTCGACAACACCTGCTACTTCTGGAAGATCTCGACCGGGCTCTGTCGCCTCGATTATTTTGATTGGCTCGGGAAACTCCAGCAGATCATGGCCACCACTCATCCGCAGCTGATGCTCTTCATGCTCGGCGGAAACGACGCGCAAACGCTCATAGGCGCGGATGGCACGGCTTCTGGCCTCACTCCGTTCTCTCAAGCGTGGAATGCGGGATACGCCGCTCGTGTCTCGCAGGCGATGGACATCATGACCTCCGGCGGCGGGTATCTCGTCTGGGTCGGCCTGCCCATCATGCTCGATACCAACGAGTACCCTGGCTACAACGCGAACATGCAGCAACTCAACGCCATCTTCAAAGCAGAGGCGGCTTCGCACTCGCACGTGGTCTACCTCGACGCCTACGCGCTCACGTCCGATGCGAATGGCCAGTGGGCCGAGTACCTGCCGGATATCCACGGAGTCGTCCAGCAGATGCGCGTCCCGGAAGGCGTCCACCTTACAGAGCAGGGCGGCGAATTCCTCGCGCAGCACGCCATCGGGGCACTTTTCGCGCTCATGAAGGAAGAACCCGCGACGCCGTAGGCGCCGACAGTTGC
>JAFKFP010000337.1 GCA_017308185.1 bacterium
GATGAGATCTACGAGCACATCCTGTACGACGATCACGAACATGTTTCACTCGCGACGCTGCCCGGCATGTATGAGCGGACGATCACGATCAGCGGCCTCTCCAAAACCTTTAGCGTGACCGGCTGGCGCCTGGGATATGTGCTTGCGCCGGCGCACCTGAGCGAACCCGTCCGCAAGGTGCACGACTTCCTCACGGTCGGGGCGCCCGCGCCCCTGCAGGAGGCGGCCGCCGTGGCGATCGAGCAATCGGACGGATACTACGGCGAGTTGCGCGGGATGTATGCGTCCAAGCGCGGGGCGCTGCATGCGGCGCTTCGCGAGGCAGGCTTTCGCTTCCATCTGCCGGCCGGGGCGTACTACATCATGGCCGGCTTCGAAGACCTCGGTTTCGATGGCGACGATACGGCGTTTGCGACGCACCTCATCGAGCATGTGGGTGTGGCGGCGGTGCCCGGCTCGAGCTTCTACCGGGGCAGCGCGGGCGCCAACTTCGTGCGGTTCACGTTCTCGAAGTCGGACGAAACGTTGGCTGAGGCGGCCCGGCGGCTCCAATCGATGTAAACGCCGGTTTACCCGGGCGGCCCGCGGCGATGCATTCGCGAGCCATGGGCTCCCCCTTAACGCGCACGTCAGGATATCGTGTTGGGAAGCGTCGCTACCGCGGCGGGAGTAGATGCGCGTGTCCAATTGGTCGACGGCGATGCGCCGGACAGTCAGCTTTCCGCTGAAGCTCACGCGGAACTACCGCGATGGCCAGGTCCGGCATCGCCGCGCACTGCTGATCGTCCAGATTGTATATTTCGCGGTCTTGGGCGGCGCATTGCTCTACACGGGCAACTGGCCGACGCCGGACCAGATCGGGCTGGCACTCTTTGCCTTCGCGATCCTGATGGCGAGGCCGCTGGCATTCCTGCGGGACTGGGCGCCGTTCGTCCTCCTGATCCTTTCTTACGAGGCGTTGCGCGGCAACGCCGACGGCCTGGTCGCGAATGTGCACATCGGTTTCCCCATCACCATGGACAAAGCGATGTTCGGCGGCACCCTCCCCACCGTATGGCTACAGGACAAGCTCTGGGACCCGAACAACATTACCTGGTACGACTACGTGGCGGCCTTCATGCACCCGATGCACTTCCTCGTACCGCTGGCGGTGGCATTCGTGTTCTGGATGCGGAGCCAGCGGTTGTACTGGAGGTTCGTGGCCTCGTACCTCCTGCTCACCTACTCCGGTTTCGTGACCTACGTGCTCTATCCCATGGCGCCGCCGTGGTATGCGGGAGACATCGGCCGCATCCCGCACGTTGATACGATCCTCGGCGAGGTGTTGTGGCGAAATAGCGTGTCGCATCCGTTGGTGTTCGTCTATGACCACTTCAACCCGAACCCGGTCGCGGCCATGCCAAGCCTTCACGCGGCCTTCCCGGTGCTGATCTTCTTGATCTGCTTAAAGCTGAATCCCCGGTGGGGTTGGCCGTCGATCTTCTATCCGCTCCTCATGGACTTCGCCGTGGTCTACATGGGCGAACATTATGTGACCGACTGCATCGCCGGCACGGTTTACGGCGCCGCCGCGTTCTACATCTGCTGGGTGCTTCCGGGCCAGGTGAAGGCGTGGCGTACGCGGCGGGTTGGGGTCGAGCAGGTTGCACCCGCGGGCCTGCCTGAGCCCGCAACCGCCCAGGCGACCGTATTACCACCGGGAGGGTCGGAATAGGTGGCACGGGCCACGTCTCGGAGGCCTTACCGGCCAGTCGTCCATTGTTGCGAGCACGCCTACGCTGCGGAGATGAGAGCTTTTCGTCCCATCGTCTTCGCCGTCTGCATCGCCGCGGGAGGCCTGCTCGTGGCAGCCTGTGGCAGTAGCTCCAACGAGAGCACACCAACGACTGACACGGGTTCGAACGCTGGGAGTTCTCCTACGGCGCAGGGCAGCGCAACACCCGCGGCCTCCGCGACGGTAAGCCCGGGGAGCACGACGGGCGGCACGCTAGGCGCGCAAACCCTCACTCCCGCGCTATTCGACAAGGCAACAGCCACCGCCGACGGGCTCAAGATCGTCGATGAGACCGAGGGCACGGGCCCCGCAGCCAAGGCAGGCGACACCGTGACGGTGGACTATTTCGGCGCGTTCACCGATGGGAAAAAGTTCGACGCGAGCGCGGATCACGGGAGTTCCGGCTTCCAGTTCGTGCTCGGGCAGGGAAGCGTGATTAAGGGCTGGGATGAAGGCCTTGTGGGGATGAAGGTTGGCGGCACACGGCTCCTGTACGTGCCCTACCAGCTTGGGTACGGCACGCGGGGCTACGGACCGATCCCGCCCAACTCAGACCTTATCTTCGAAGTGAGGCTGAACAAGATCGGCTGACCGAGCGGGCCGGCAGCGACGGGCTTATGATCCGTCGGGACGGAGGCTAGCCATGCAGTACCACGACATCACATCGGAACGTTCGGGCGATTATGTAACGATCACGATGGACCGCCCGGACCGCCGCAACGCACTTTCGCTGCGGCATATGCAGGAACTGATTCACGCCTTTCGCGAAGCTGGCGAGAGCGATGCGCGCGGCGTGATCCTGGCGGGGAACGGGCCGGTGTTTTCCGCCGGGCACGACTTCGCCGACCTGGTAGGGCGCAGCCTCGCGGAAACACGGCAGATGTTGGCCATCTGCACCGAGCTGATGACGACGATGCAGGCCATCCCCCAGGTGGTGGTGGCAAAGGTGCACGGGCTCGCCACGGCTGCCGGGTGCCAGCTCGTCGCGACCGCGGACCTCGCGGTGGCTTCCGACAACGCCGCCTTCGCGACGCCGGGAGGCCGCGGAGGATGGTTCTGCCACACGCCCATGGTGGCCGTGGCCCGCGCATTGCCGCGCAAGCGAGCGCTCGAAATGGGCCTGACGGGCGACACGATAGACGCGGAAACGGCTCTTCAATGGGGGTTGGTAAATCGCGTGGCGCCGCGGGAGGACCTGGATGAGGCGACGCTCGACCTCCTCGAACGGGCGACCCGCGGGAGCGCGCTCTCGAAAGCGCTCGGCAAGCAAGGGTTCTACGCCCAGGTGGACATGGACCAGCCGAAAGCCTACGCCTACGCCATCGAGATGATGGCCAGCGCAAGTCAGACCGAAGACGGCCAGGAAGGCATGCGGAGCTTCGTCGAGAAGCGGCAGGCGGTGTTCCGGGGGCGCTAGAATGCGGCGGTTACATGAGCTTCTGGGCCGCCGCGTTGATCACCGCCGCGACGGCGTCCGGCGTGACGAGCGTGAACGTGGACGGCTGCTGACGGTTCGAAACCGATAGGCGGACGCCATCACTGTAGACCTGGACATCGAGCAGCTTCGGGTAGGCGAATTCGAGGGCGCGCTTTGAACCTGAATACACCGCGCGCAGCGATGTGACCGTCAGCGTGCCTGTATCATCCGGCACGAGCGTCTGTCCCTTCGAAACAAGATGACCGCGCGTGCCGCCCGTGTGGTACCGGACCCCCTTCGCAACACGAAAACTGAATCCGCTACTGCTGCCCTGCCACTCGCGTACGGTTTGCCACTTCAGCAGGTGGGCGGTGACCTCCATGTGGGCCACTTCGCCCTTCTTCAGGATGATGCCGCAGGAATCGAGTGTGGGCAGGCGCCCGTCGTTCACGCGTGCCACGAGCAGCTTGTCGAAGAGGCCCGGGAAGTCGGTGCTGAAACGGGCCGGGTCGATGCCGAGCGCTGTCGCGGCCGACATCAGGGTGGTTTCTTCGTCCTGGGTCAGGCTGTCATCGTGGAGCATGCCGGCAGCCAGCTTGCGGAAGGTATCGGCATCGAGAGTCTTCAAATCGGCGGGCGCTATCCCGTTGGTAGGAGGCAGAGAAGCGACGATCTTCCTGACGTCGGCACCGGGCTCTGCGAGCGCATTGAGGGCGCTGATGTACGCCTGCCGCGAGGCCTGCAGCTGCTGGCGGTGCTCGGCGGCTTCCTGGAAATGCTGGCTGATACGGTGAAATATCCCTGCCATATCGCGGGTCGATACGTGCAGCTTACTCCGAGTCTCGCGAGTGGCAAGATCGCGTATTCGGCGGGTACGAAAGCACTGGCATTTGCGGCGAGCGCCACAAGCGGCAACACTCTGCCCATGGACCCTCATGAAGCAGTGGCGTTCGCGGCACGATGGGCCACCGCCTGGAACGCGCACGACATCGATAGCGTACTGGTCCATTTCAGCGACGATGTGGTCTTCACCTCCCCGCTGGCCGGGCAAATCGTCCCGGGCTCGGGCGGAGTGATTCATGGCAAGCAGGCTCTGCGTGCTTACTGGGCGGCAGGGATCGAGCAGCAACCAGACCTGCGCCTCGAAGTCCTCGGGGCGTACGCCGGTGTCGATGCACTCGTGATCCACTACCGGAACCAGCGCGGTGGGTTCGTCAACGAAGTGCTCCTGTTCGAAGGCGACAGCGTGGTGGCCGGCCACGCCACCTACCTGGCAGTCGCGCCGCCTGCCAGCCAGGGCGAGTGGTTGTGAGCCGCTATGAGGTGTTGAACCACCAGCCACGCGCGGCCGCGTAGAGAAAGTACGCGAGTGTGATGGGCCCCAGGATAGCCACGACGAAGGTGATCGCCTC
>JAFKFP010000338.1 GCA_017308185.1 bacterium
CTTCCGCGCGCTCAAATGCCGCAGATCCGGCCATGCCCGCGAGGTTCAGTGCGATCTCGACGTTCTGGCGGACGTTCAACGCCGCGAGCAGGTGGTATGCCTGGAAGACGAAGCCGATGTGCCGTAGCCGGAAGGCGGCGCGCTGCGCCTGTTTCATCGCGCCCACGTCCTCACCCAGTATCGATACCCGGCCGCTGGTGGGAGTGAGCAGGCAACCGGCCATCGACAGCAACGTGGTTTTCCCGCAGCCGGAAGGTCCCACGAACGCTACTATCTCACCCTCCTCTACTGCGAGGCTGACGTCCGACACCGCATTAACGCGCGCAGCCCCGCTTCCGAACGCACGCGAAACGTGTTCGAGGACAAGCGGGCGGCCATCGGCATGTCTGGTGCTCATCGGCGAAACACCATGAGGGGGTCCACGCCGAGAATTCGCACAACGGGCACCAGGGCGCCCACGAAGCTCATCGCCATGACAGCCGCCAGCGTTTGCGCCATGGGAATGACTCCAACCGAAACGCCGAGATCCGGGACGGCCCAGACGATCATCGGCGCCGCGAGCTGCGCGATGCCGAACCCCGCGACAAAGCCTGTGAGCCCAACGATCACGGCCTGAGCAATCACGGTGCGCAAGAGAAACGTGCTGGGGGCGCCGATCGCTTTGAGCACGCCGAAGTCGTTCAGGCGCTCAGACGTCGTTGTGTACATCGTCAGTCCGACAATCGCCAGGCCGACAAGAAGACCCACCGTGGACATGACGTTGATCGGTTCGACGAACAACCGCCCAAGCACCTTGCGGTCGTTGGCCGAGAGCTGGCTCCGGGTCAGCACCTGCAGGTCGGGGTGTGCCGCACCGAGCCACTCGGCAAACGATGTAGCATCAATCGCCGGCGCCAGTCTGAGCAGGACCCAGCTCACGCTGGACGTGTGCAAGAGCGACTGGCCATCGGATAGCTCCATGAAGATCGGCTTGCCCGCGATGGCGGCGGTACCTCTGGATAGACCGACTACGTGGAAGGCTTTGCCAGAGACTTCGATCGTGGACCCCTGGCCCACGCCGAGTTCGGAAGCGAGAACGCTATCGAGCACCACCTCGCCCGGCTGTTCCACCGTACGGCCGCGAGAGAGCGACCACGGGCCACCAAGCTGGCGGTGGCTGTCAAATGCGATGAGGACGCCGGGGCTGGTGCCACTCGCGCTGCGGACCATGGCCTCAATGCGGATGACCGCGCCGGTATCCACCACGCCTGTCTCGGATGCCAGGCTATCGGCCGTGCCCTGCGGGATGCTCGATGCGGCTAGCGCCAGGTTCGTCACGCCATGCTGGGCGACGAATACGTCCGCGCCGACGTGGTCAACATACGAGGTTGACTTCGCGACGGTGCCATCCATGATGCCGCGGAGCAGCAACACCAGCACCACAGCGAAAGCGAGCCCGCCAACGCTGATCACGAGGCGCAACGGATCATAGACGAGCGAGCGCCACACGCGGCCTCGCAGAGAGAGCCATCCCAGGTGGCGCCTTCGTACAGGTGAGGTATGGCTGGCGGCGCCCTGCATGATCCCAGAATCCGGGATGACGCCGGCCGGGCCATCGGACACCTGCACCCGAATTCCGGGCCGTGTGGCCTCAAGAATGGCGGCCGCGCCGGCGCGCAATGAACATCGAACTAACGACGAACGCAACAAGCCATGCTGCCGTGATGCCGAGTGTCACCAGCGGACGGCGTTCGATCGCCGCGCCGGCAGCGACTGTCGCCACAGTCGCGGGCAAGATCCCCAGCATGGTTGCGACGGCGAACGGCAGAAATCGCATGGGAGTCAGGCCAGCGAGATAGTTGATCCAGTCGAAGTTCGTAGCCGGCAGGAGGCGTGCCCAAAAGACGGCCCATGGTCCGAAGTGCTGTGTCAGCGGTTCGATGCGGTCGAAGGTCTGTGCGCCGATGAGCCGTTTCAGCGTGCCGCGCGTGAGGTATTGAGCGAGCACGAACGCCGAGAACGACCCGATGGCCATGCCAAGCAACGACAATAGCGAGCCGTACCACCATCCCCACGCGAGGCCGGCGGCGATGAAGAAGGGCGTGTTGGGGATTGGCGCGAAGAGGATGGAGCCCGCGAGTAACGCGAGGAACAGGATGGGGCCCCAGGGTCCTGCGGCGTCGATACGACGATGCACTGCTCCGGTGCTCAGCCCGGGGCTGATCTCCACGAATTGCGCGACGATGAGCAGGGCAGCCAGCGCAATGACAATCAGCGAGGCGACGACGATCCCGGCAATAGTCCTCCGGCGCAGGCGCGTAAGCTCGAAGCCAAGATCAATGCCGGGACCAGTGAGCTTCACGCCCTCCCCACCGGGCCCACCAGCAGATCTGCGTCCGCGACAATTCTGCCGTCCCGCATATGGATAATACGGTCGGCGGCACGGGCCACTTCAGCATCGTGGGTGACCATGATGAGTGTGAGTTTGCGCCCTGTGCGAAGGCGGCCAAAGAGGTCGAGCACGATCTGTGTGGCAACGGAGTCGAGGCTTCCGGTCGGCTCGTCGGCAAGTAAGATTGACGGTTCGTTCACGAGAGCGCGGGCGATCGCCAGCTTCTGGCGTTCACCGCCCGAGAGCGCCGGTGGCTTTACGCCCGTACGATCTCCAAGGCCGACAGCGTCGAGGAGTTCCTGGGCTCGCTGGCGCTGCTGGCGGTGTGAGAGCTTCGAGCCGAGCATCGCCACTTCGAGGTTTTCGATGGCGCTCAGATGCGGAAGCAGGTTATGCAGCTGGAATACGAGGCCAACAACTTCGCGGCGGTAGTGATCCATGTTGGAGATATGGCGGAGATCCTCTCCGCGGACGAGGATGCGGCCGGACGTCGGGTCGTCGAGCGCGGCTATCAGATGCAGAAGTGTCGACTTGCCGCAACCGGAAGGACCCCACAACGCGACCCACGAGCCTTCCTCGATCGTGAAGGAGACGCCATCAAGGGCCCGAAGGCGCCCACCATCGAACGTCTTTACGAGGTCCACCACCTCAACAGCCGGGGCATCGTGATTATTCATGGCGGATCGCCTCAATCGGCCTCAAGAGCGCGGCGCGGATAGCGGGGTAGATTGCGCCGAAAAACGCCAGGGCCAGGGTGATCAACAGTGCACGCCCGAATACGGCCGAAGAGTAGCGCGGCTGGAACACACCAACGAGTTCTGGCGATTTCTGCAGTATTGGCACTGCGATGAAGGCGATCGCGACGCCCACGGCTGCCCCGGCGAGCCCGAGGAACAGCGCCTCGATGAGCACGGCCAGGAGGATCCTGATCTTCGCCCATCCAATAGCGCGCAGCACACCGAACTCCCGGGTCCGCTCGAATACAGCGAGCACCATGGCGTTCATGACGGTGATCGCGCCAATTACCAGCGCAAGTGCCGAAACCCCTGTGTTCGCCGCCGAAAGCAGTGCGAGGTTGCGGTCGACGCGGCCAAAATCGGACTGCGTGCGGACGGTGGCGAGTTCGGGGTAATCGCGTTCAATCTGACTTCGAAGCTGGTCAATGTTCACGCCAGGTTTCGCCTTCACAAATGCGAGCGTGATGGTCGCAGGCTTCCGGTCTATCGCCTGCAAGGAGACCAGTGGGAACATCACGGCCTGGTCCGCGAACACCTGACCGGTGTTATAGATCCCAACGACCTTGTAGCTGTCGTCGCGGATGGTGAAGGTATCGCCCACGGCTTTGCCGAAATCGTGCGCTGTCCGGTAGCCGAGCAAGATCTCGTCCGGGGCGGTAGCCCCGTACGCTTGCCCGGCGACAATCTTGACGCCGAAGTTGTCGAGTTGGTCGGGTGGCACGCCCACGCGCAGGAAGAATGGGTGGTCGTCATCGAGCTTCACGGGCGAAACGAGTGCGCCGACGGCGTTTTGTACTCCCGGCATGGCCCGGATCGCCGTCAGTTCCTTCTCATCGATCGAGCTGTAAATGAGGTCAGATTGGTCCTTCTGCGCGATGGAGAAATCCGATGTGCCCATCTGCAAGATGGAAATTGCGGACTGCCGGAGGCTCTCGGTGAGCACACCCATCGTGACCACCGTGCCAATGGCGATGGCAATCGTCGCGATCGTAAGCAGCGCGCGAACCTTGCGGTTGAGGACGTTCTGCATGCAATAGCTAAGGAAATACATCTCGGGCTGCCGATCCTTCCCCGCGGAGGTCGTGTCTAGCGTGGCCGATTAGCGGCCGGCCCGCCGTGCCCATGTGGCGCAGATTTGCGGGCCAACGGTCGAAAAGCCGGGGAGGTTGAACGATGAACAGGAACGGCGCCGCTAGCGGCCTCGTCCGTCCGCGGCGGCGCGGGTGAAACTCACAAAAAGCTGACGCGCGTGTGGCTGGGCGAGCGTGAGCTCTTCGGGGTGCCACTGCACGCCGAGCGCGAAGGGATGGCCATCGATCTCGACGCCTTCGACCAGGCCATCCTCGGTGTAAGCGGCGGCACGCAACCGATCGGCTAGTCGGTCGATGCCCTGGTGGTGCATCGAATTCGTGGCGGCGGTGGTCGCGGAGAGCGCCGCAGCCAGGTGTGTCCCGCGCTGGATGCTCACGTCGTGCGTGGCCTGTTGGCGCACCTCGGCCTGGCGGTGCGTAACCTGCGACGGGCGATGGCGCGGGAGATCCTGGTGCAGAGAACCGCCGAAGTAGACGTTGAGCACCTGTATCCCGCGGCAGATGGCGAGGAGCGGCGTCTGCCTTTCGAGAGCGAGAGCGAGCGCGGTGAACTCCATGACATCGCGCGCCTCCGAAACGTTGTGCGAACCGTCATCTGCCTGGCCGTACCGTGCAGGAGCCACGTCGCCGCCGCCAGTGAGCATGAGGCCGTCGCAGCGCTCGATGATGGTCCGAATTATCTCGGGCTCGAGGCCGGGCGGAATGAGCCACGGAATGCCGCCGGCCTGTTCGACCGCTCGCAGGTAGGCCGCGTTCAGCGTGAAACGCTCGGGGCGATCACCGGTGGCATCGAGGAGTGACCCGGTGACGGCGATGAGCGGTGGAGACATGCCGCGATTATACGCGCCGATGCTGCGCCACCAGGTCAGCCCCGGCCGGCCATCCCTGCGCCGACCACGAGGGTGGCGAAATCGGTGGCTGTGCGCTGGCCGAGATAGGTGCGCACTTTGAGCAGCGCCTCCTGGGCAGAAGTGTCGCCTTCGGAGATCAGGGTGTCGAGGTCGTCGAGCGTATCGACGACAGCCTGGCTGAGCTCGCGGTAACGACTGACGACCTCATCGAATGCGGGCGGTACGGGCAGATTTTCGCTGGCGCCGCAGGACTGGGCGCGGTCGCGCAGACGTTTGCCCGCCTCGGATTCGGCATTGGCGAGCGTTCCGAGGTCACGGAAGAGGGCGATCATCTGGTTGTGCTCGGCGGCCATGACCTGTTGTTCGACGGGCAGGCGTTGGCGGACACACTGGAGCAACGCCTGCATCATAACCGCGGAGACCTGCGCGTGCTGGTTAGCAAGGTTCGGGAGGATATCGTTCTGGATGCTAATGATGCAGCCTTCGAGGAGTTCATCGGAGCTGGGGTGCGTGAGCATCTAGTTGGCCTCCGGCGTTGGCATGGGGTATTGGAGCAGGTTCGCGAACGTGAACATGGAGACGAGTACGGGCTGGGTGATGTACAGGTGCATGAGTTCGAGGTGCTGCCGCTCGATGCGGCGTTTGACGGCTGATACGACGGGAATGCCGATGTTCGCGCCCATGAAGAGTTGGAAGTAGTTCACCTCTTCTTCCGTGACATTGAAGCCGGTGAGCTTGTTGTAGTGGCCGAGGAAGCCGCCGTCGACGGTGACGGAGCCGAAAATGTTGGTGTTCGAGAGCGTGTCCATGAGCTTGAGCCAGCCGAGGTCCTCGCGCGGGTCACCCATGTGGCAGTTCTCCCAGTCGATGAGGGCCGTCACGCAACTGTCCTCATAGAGGAAGTTCGCGGGGTTGAAGTCGCCGTGGACGACGACGATCGGCAGTGGGCGCGGCGGCTGGCGGCGCAGCGTGAGGTAGCCGTCACGAAAG
>JAFKFP010000107.1 GCA_017308185.1 bacterium
CTGCTGGATAGACGCCCTCGTGCTGCGCGCCGATCTCCAGCGCCTGTGCGTTTGTGGCGGCGTCGTACCCGCACAACACCATCTCAATGTCCGCAGCACGCGCCCGCTCGATGGCAGCCAGTGTCGACTCCGCGTCGAACTTCGGATCCTGCAGGTGGCAGTGCGTGTCGATGAGCGTCGTCATGCGTTCGCCTCGTCGCCCGGCGGATCGAGCTTTGTGTAGAGCGGTGCGGGTGTTGGCAGTTTCGTACCGCCCGCCACTGGCGTGAGACCCCAACCCTGCGCGGCAATACTCCCTGGCTGCGCCAGCAACTCGTGAAGACGTTCCGTCGAGAACGGCAGCACAGGATGCAACAGTGTCTTAAGCGCGTTGATTACCGTGAGCGTTGTCGCCAGCGTTTCGCCCGCGTGCCCGCGGTCCTGTTTGACGGCCTTCCACGGCGCCCGCTCGTCGAGGTATTTGTTGGCGGCCTGCGCAAGCTTCAACGTCTCCTGCAGTCCGTTCCGGAAACGGCAGGCAGCGTACTCCGTCCCGACGGTTTCGAAGGCCTGGGACGCTGCGGCGATCAACGCGGTGCTTTCCGGCGAAAGAGCTGTGGAATCCGGTACGATCCCATCGAAGTTGCGCTGGACCATCGAGAGTACGCGGTTGGCAAGATTTCCCCACGTGGCGATGAGCACATCGTTGTTGGTACGGATCAGTTCGTCCTCGCGGAACTCCGAGTCGCTCGTCTCGGGCAGGATGGTCGTCAGGTAGAAGCGCACGACGTCGGCGTCGTAGCGGTCGAGCAGGTCCAGCATCCATGTGCCGGTGCCCTTCGACTTGCTTTGCTTTTGGCCGGAGGCGAAGTTCACATACTGGTTGGCGGGCACGTCGTAGGGAAGATTGAGGTCCCGGAGTCCCATGATCATGCCCGGCCAGATGATCGTGTGGAACGTGATGTTGTCTTTGCCGATGAAGTAATAGCTGCGCGTCTCCGCGTTCTGCCAGTACGGCTTCCACGCGTCCGCGTCCCCGCGACCTGCGGCCCATTCACGGCTGGCTGAGAGATATCCGATCACGGCATCGAACCACACATAGATGCGCTTGCCTTCGTTGCCCTCCACCGGGACCGGCACGCCCCACGCCATGTCGCGCGTGATGGCCCGATCCTTCAATCCTTCGTCAAGCGATCCCAGCGTAGAGTTGAGGACCGCCCGTCTCCAGTGTGCCTGCTTACTCACCCATTCCCGGAGCGGCTCCTGAAGCGCGGAAAGCCGCAGGAAATAGTGTTCAGAAGGCTTCAAGACCGGGGTGGCGCCCGTGAGCTTGCTCCGCGGGTTGATCAGGTCAGTCGCGTCGAGGATCGCCCCGCAGTTGTCGCATTGATCGCCACGCGCCTCTTCGTACCCGCAGACCGGGCAGGTCCCTTCGACATAACGGTCCGGCAGAAAGCGTTCGTCGACGGGGTCATACAGGTACTCGTCCGTGCGGGGATAGAGGAGGCCGCCTTCGAGCAGCCGCAGGAACACTTCTTGCGTGGTCTTATAGTGGTTTTCGGTGAGGGTCGTGGTGTAGAGGTCGAACGAAGCGCCCATCCGCTCCAACACTTCGAGGATCCGCGCATGGTACCGCTCGACGATAACCTGCGGTTCGACGCCTTCTTTGTCGGCCGTCATCGTAATCGGCGTCCCGTGCGAGTCCGAACCCGAGACCATCAACACATCATCGCCACGAAGCCGGTGATACCGCGCGAAAATGTCGCCCGGGAGGAACGTGCCGCCGATGTGCCCTACGTGCAGCAGGTAGTTCGCATAGGGCCATGCCACACAGACAAGAACACGGTCGGGCAACTCGAATACCTGGAGAGTGAGGGTTTAGGTGAGCTTACCATACCTGCGCTTGCAGTCAGGTTATGAGGTCCCGTCCGCCGGCCACGCGTTGTATGCCTGGTCACGCGCCACGCCGTACCGTCGCACCGCTTCCCCGACCGCCAGCGAACGCTGCGCCCCCGCACGCTTCATCTCCCCGAGATAGGCCGCAACCTCGGCTATGTCGCCTTCTTGTTGTTCTGGCGACTGCACGACGATCGTGAACTCGCCGCGCGGATGTGCAAACCGCTCCGCCAGCGCCGAGGCCCGTCCTCGCACCACTTCTTCGTGAAGCTTTGTGAGCTCCCGGCACACCGTCACCACTGGGTCGCCAAGCGTCGCGGCGATGTCCTCAAGTGTCGACGACACCCTGTTCGGGCTTTCGAACAGGACTAGCACGGCCGCCACGCTCGCAGCCGACTCCAGCCGCCGCCGCCGTTCGCCCGACTTGCGCGGCAGAAATCCGAGAAAGTACACGTCCGACCCGGCCATCCCCGAGACCGACACAGCCGCTGCCAGCGCCGATGGGCCCGCCACTGCGAACACCGCCACGCCCGCCTCGTGCGCCGCCTCGACAAGCCGTGCCCCCGGGTCAGCCACACCGGGTGTGCCCGCATCACTCACGAGCGCCACAACCCCCGTCTTCGCCGCTTCGAGTAGGCCTGGCGTGCGCGCCTCCACGTTGTGCTCCGTGAGGCTGACGAGGCGCGCCTTGCTGCCCACGCGCTTCACGATCACGCCACTCGTGCGCGTGTCCTCGGCCGCCACAACCTCTGCTGCCACGAGGGTTTCGCTGGCTCGCGCGCTCAGATCGTTCAGGTTTCCTATTGGCGTCGCGACGACATAAAGGCCCGGCGGAAAGTGTGTCATTGAAAAAATGATGCCTTTCGATTGCACATAACGGTTATCGCCGCTGCAGATGTGATTGACCCCGCTCGCAGGCCAACTCTACACTCGATCAGTAAGACGGCCACGCGTGCAGGCCGCCACTCTCTCCCGGGATTGCGCTGTTTTGACTACTGCCCTCCACCCCTCCTCCGCCGCCTCCGTTGATATGGAGCGCGGCCTTGCGCCGTTGGACCCGGGCGGTCCGCAATTCAAGCAACTGCGCCGTGCTTACGGCTTTGATGAGGTTGCGATTGTGCCCGGCGAAGTGACCGTCAACCCCGAACTCACCCAACTCGGTCTCGACATCGGCCCCTACCATTTCGACGTGCCGTTCCTCGCTTCGGCGATGGATGCCGTGGTCGATCCGCGTTTCGCCATCGAAATGCACAGGGCCGGGGGGCTTGCAGTCCTCAACCTCGAAGGCGTCTGGACCCGCTACGATGACCCCGGAGCCATGCTCGAACAAGTGGCCTCTGCGAGCCGCGTCGAAGCGACTGCTATCCTCCAGGAAGCCTATCACGAGCCTATCCGCGATGACCTCATCGCCCGCCGCATCCGTGAGATCAAGGACGGGGGCGCCGTCGCCGCCATCTCCGTTACCCCGATGCTGACGAAGAAATACGCTCCGCTCATACAGGACTCCGGCGCCGATATCATCGTCGTCCAGAGTACGGTGACCACGGCACATCACGAGTCTAACAGCGTCGAAGGACTCCGCTTCGATAAGCTCTTCAAGAACATCCACATCCCCGTCGTCGTGGGGAACACCGTCGGCTTCGGCGCTACGCTCGAAATCATGCGCACCGGTGTGGCCGCCGTGCTTGTAGGCGTCGGCCCGGGCGCAGCCTGCACCAGCCGCGAAGTGCTTGGCATCGGCGTGCCGCAAGTCACTGCCACCATCGATTGCGCCGCCGCCCGCGACTTCTACTACCGCGAGTCGGGCAACTATGTGCCGATCATCACCGATGGTGGTATCCGCACCGGCGGCGATGTCTGCAAATGCTTCGCCTCTGGCGCCGACGCTATCATGATGGGTTCGCCTTTCGCCGCGACTACCGAGGCGCCAGGCCGCGGCTACCACTGGGGCATGGCGACGCCCCACGCGAATCTTCCCCGCGGGACCCGCGTCTCGGTGGGTGTGAACACGACCATCCAGAAGCTGCTCTACGGCCCGACCAGCCGCACCGACGGCACCGAAAACCTCGTCGGCGCGCTGCGGACGGCCATGGGCATGTGCGGCGCCCACACCATCCGCGAGTTCCAGCAGGCCGAGATGGTGGTCGCCCCGGCCATCAAGACCGAAGGGAAAATCTACCAGTTTGCGCAGGCTAACTCGTAACGCCGGCGCGCTTGTAATCGCCCTTCTCGCAGCGGCCCTCATACCGGGGGCCGCTGTTTTTGCGCGCCCGGCTGCCATGCTCGAAAAGTGCGGCGGCCGCACGGACATCATGCCCACGCGCCAGTTCTTGAACTCGGCAGATGTCGTCGTCATCGGCGTGATTGCCCAAGTAGAGGGCGTCGGCGGCGATACCGCGAGCCTCAAACCCGAAGCGTTCCTCAAAGGCCCAACATCTGCCACCGACGTCGTGATTGGCGGCCCCATGGTAGCCGGGTGTGGCCGCATCCTCCTCCACGAGGGTGACCGCGTGCTCCTCACGCTCTCCAGCGACAAGGGTGTGTTCGCATGGCCGCTTATCGATAGCGAGGGCTCGTACCTGCTCGAAGATGGCCGCGCCGTGAGCCTCAACACCTTCAACAACCAGACCGTCGCCAACGCTCCCACCGAAGCCGCGGTCGTCGACCACATCCGTAGCATCACGGGCCAGTACGCTGTGCCGGCGCAGACCAACAGCCAGGGAGCGTCCCTCGACTGGATCAAGGTTGTGCTCCCGACCGCGCTCGTGGTGCTGGCGGTCTTCGGCATTGGGCTCTATCTGATGAAGATCTGGCACCGCATCGACCCGACCTAGCTCCGCGCGACCCGCTCCAGCAATTCCGCCAGTTCCTCACCCTCGGAAGCTCCGAGCACCTCGTCCGCGGCGTCGAGTGCGTAACGGTCGCTGTGGGACATCGCATAGCCGCGCCCGGCCCACGTGAGCATCGAAGCGTCGTTCACGCTGTCGCCGACGGCAATCGTTTCGTGCCGCTCGATACCAAGGTCGGCGCAGATGAGCGAGAGCGCGTGCCCTTTGTTTGCGTTCGCGGCCACCGCCACGGTGACGGTTGGAAAATCCAGTATGTGCACGCCTTCGCCGCATCGCTGATAATGCCCACACCGGTCGGGTCGATGCCTGAGTTCTCTGGGTCTGGGCGGTACTCCGGCGTGATGCCGGACACCGCCCCGTACTGTTCAGACGCCTCGGAGCGGCGGCTGGCAATGTAACGGAGCGGGTTGAACCACTCGTACGCGCGGTCTATCTGGCGCGCGTAGTCGATGATTTCGAGCGCAGTTGTGCGCTCAATCGGAAACTCGTGCGTCATCGTGCCGTCGAGCAGATGTACGGAGCATCCCTGCTGGCAGATAACCGGCCCTGGCAGTTGGAGCGCGCGTGCAATCTTCTGCGTCCCGGGGAACATGCGGCCCGAAGCGAGTACCACCGCTATCCCCCGGTCGGCGAGTGCCGCAACCGCATTCAGGATGCGCTCTGAAGGGGCCACCTCGCTGCCACACGCGCCGGGCGGGATGAGCGTCCCGTCGATGTCGAGCGCGACCAGCTTCACGCCCATCGCGCCGTCACCACCCGTTCGACGCCGGCGAGGTCGCGGTGTGTCTCGGTGCCCGCGCCCGTCCGCGTTGCATAGCTGACAACATCGCCTGCCTGGCCCGCCATTACTTCGAGCGCCAGTAGCCGCGGCCGCAGCCGTGTACCGCAGTCGTCGATGAGGCGGCGCACGAGTTCGAGCCCATCGGCCCCGCCATCCAGCGCGCTGCGGGGTTCCCAGTCACGGACCTCCGGTTCGAGCTCGGCGATCTCACCACCAGGAATGTAGGGCAAATTAGCCACCACGATCGCTGCGTGCCTCAGCGTTTCGGCGAGATCGCATCTCACCGCGGACACTCGCACGCCGATGCTTGCAAAGTTCCTCGTCGCGATCGCGATCGCGCGGGCGCTTCGGTCAGTTGCTATGACGGTCGCATCAGGCGCGTGGGCTGCAATCGTCGCGGCAACGCATCCGCTGCCCGTCCCGATATCTGCCACGACGCTATGTGGAGCCTTCCGAAGCTCGGCGAGCGCGACATCAACAAGCAGTTCGGTCTCGGGGCGTGGGATGAGCACGTCGGGCCGGACGGCGAAGTCGATTCCGTAGAACTCCCGCCGCCCCAGGAGATAGGCCAGCGGTTCTCGCGCTGCCCGTCGCGCCGTGAGTCCCTGGAGTACCTCCGCGTTTCTGGGCTCGAGGCACGCATTCGAGAAGAATTGAGCCCGCGTCAGCCCCGCTGCCTCGCGCACAAGGATCTCCGCTTCGAACCCCGCGTCGGGGACGCCCGCCTCTGCAAGCTGCCGCCGTACGCCTACCGCGGCAGTGCGGGCATTCACCCCAGTCCCTCCAGCCGGTCAGCCTCGTCCGCAGTTGCGACCGCATCGATGATGTCGTCGAGATCGCCGTCGAGGCGGCCAGGGATGTTGTGCACCGTCAGTCCGATGCGGTGGTCCGTGATCCGATCCTGCGGAAAATTGTACGTCCGTATCTTCTCGCTGCGGTCGCCATGGCCGACCTGCAAGCGCCGCTCCTGGCTTAGCTCGGCATCCTGCTTGGATTGCTCGAGGTCCAGCAGCCGCGAGCGCATCACGGTCATCGCCTTCACCCGGTTCTTCATCTGTGAACGCTCGTCCTGGCACACCACCACGATGCCGGTGGGGATGTGCGTGAGCCGCACCGCCGTCGCCACCTTGTTCACGTTCTGTCCGCCCGCCCCCGACGAATGGAAGATGTCGACCCGCAGGTCCTTCTCTTCGATGTCGACGTCGACCTCCTCCGCCTCCGGCAGTACCGCCACGGTAGCCGTCGACGTGTGGATGCGGCCCTGGGTTTCGGTTTCGGGCACCCGTTGCACGCGGTGGACGCCGCTCTCGTATTTGAGTCGCGAATATGCGCCATCGCCACGGATTTCGAATACGACTTCCTTGAATCCACCCTTTTCGGATTCCGACACGTCGAGCACTTCGGGCTGCCACCGTCGGCGCTCCGCATAGCGGGTGTACATGCGAAAGAGCTCAGCGGCGAACAGGGCCGCTTCTTCGCCGCCCGCCCCACCCCGGATCTCCATGATCACGTTCCGGCTGTCGCGCGGATCTTTCGGTAGAAGCGCCCGGCGGATCTTCCCGGTGAGCGATTCTATCTGAGTGTCGGCAGCTTCAAGTTCCGACTGTGCAAGCGATCGCATCTCCTCGTCGTCTTCATCGAGCATCTCGCGGGCGTCCGCTGCCGCCTGCTCCGCAGCCTCGTACGCGTCCAGCAGCGCAACGATCTCGGCGATGTCTGCACGTTCTTTCGCGAGCTTATTCATCTGTTCGAAGTCGGCCGCGACCTCGGGCTGACCCATTTCTGCGGTCAGTTCACGGTAACGCTCGCGGATGCGGCGGAGTTGGGTGAGTATTGCATCGTCCATAGAGAAAACGGACGTCCTGGTCTCGCCAGCACGTTCTTCGAGTATAACAAGCAGCGTCGTAGCTGCTTTGCATTCGATGGCGAGTCCTAACGCCTGAGATAGCGTAGTATCGACCGGCAAGCATATTTCAGGAGGAAGCCAACACATGGCAGTTTCATTGGAAGGCCAGGTAGCCCTCGTCACCGGCGCCGGCCGCGGCCTCGGCCGTGCGTATGCAATCGACCTCGCCAAGCACGGCGCCAAGGTAGTCGTGAACGACTACGGCGGGAGTGTCTCGGGCGATGGCACTGGCGACGAATCGCCGGCACAGCAGGTCGTCAACGAAATCAAGGCCGCCGGCGGTGATGCGATCGCCAACCCTGGCGACGTCGGCAGCTACGAGGACACCTACCAGATGGTCAAGCAGGCCATGGACACCTGGGGGCGCCTCGATGCGGTCGTCTGCAACGCCGGCATCCTTCGCGACCTGACCATCCACAACATGTCCGAGAACGACTGGGATCTCGTGCTCCGCACGCACCTCAAGCAGTGCTACAACCTTGCTCATCACAGCTGGCCCGTCTTCCGCCAGCAGTCGTACGGCCGCTTCGTAATGGCTACGTCCACGTCCGGCCTCATCGGCAACTTCGGACAGGGCAACTACGGTGCTGCCAAGGCCGGCATGTACGGCCTCATGAACGTCCTGAAGCTCGAGGGCGAAAAGTACAACATCAACGTGAACCTCATCTCGCCCGGCGCCGCCACGCGCATGACGAACAACCTCGGTGGTGCGCAGCAACAGGACGCGGAAGAGCGCGCGCAGGTGATGGCGCCGGAGCACGTCGCGCCGGCCGTCACCTACCTCGCCTCGCCTCAGTGCCAGGAGTCCGGCGTGTGCGTCAACGCTTCCGGCGGCCACTACAGCCGCATCGCCATCGTCCGCAACGATGGCGTGAGCTTTGACCCGCACGGGTTCAAGGACGCCGACTGGATCGAAGCCAATTGGGGAGCTATCACCGATCTCAGCGCCCCCAAGATCCCGTGGAGCTTCCGCGAGACACGCGACGAGCACTACGCCGCGAAGGCCAAGGCCTAACTCCACAAGGGCGATCCGCGCTACTCAAAGGGCCGGGAGCAACAGCTCCCGGCCCTCTTTTGCGATCAAACAGATGGTGACAGGCAGATGGTGACAGGTTAGTCAGCAGCCAGGCGGGCCGCCACAGCATCAAGTGCAACCTCGGCCTGTTCCCCGCCGTCGCGCAAGTCCTTCACGATCGCCGCACCACGTGCCAACTCGTCATCGCCCAGGATCACCGCGAACGACGCACCGGACGCATTCGCGCTGCGCATCTGCGATTTCATCGAGCGCCCACTTTCGCCCACGATCGTCGCCCTGCCTACTCGCCGAAGCTGGCTTGCAAGCCTAAATGCTGCAGCCGGTCCGCCTTCGGCGCGGTGCACAATGAACACTTCTGCGTGGGCCTCCGGCTGGAGTGTGGCCCCACGTTTCTGCATTTCAAGGATGATCCGCTCGATGCCGCTTCCAAACCCCATCCCTCCCGTTGGCGGGCCACCAAGGATCTCCATCAGCCCGTCGTACCGGCCGCCCCCACCGAGCGTACCCTGCGCCCGCTCATCGTCGGTCGGTACAATTTCGAAGACAGTACGGTTGTAGTAGTCCAGCCCGCGGACAAGCATCGGGTCAATGCGGTACGCGATGCCCGCCGACTCGAGTGCGGAACACACTATCGCGTGGTGCGCTGCGGCCGCGTCGCTGAGTTGATCCACCAGCTTCGGCGCATGCTCTTTGTACTCCAGGTCACGGTCGTCCTTGCTATCGAGCAGGCGCAGCGGGTTTCGCTCAAACCGCCGCTGGCTATCCTCGGAAAGCCTGGAAAGGTGAGGACGGTAGTAGTCCTTCAGCCGTTCGATGTAGGCTCGCCGCGGGCCGGGGTCGTCTATCGAGCCGAGCCGCACCTCGATTTCGCTCAGGTTCAGCCTCTGAAGGATCTCCCACAGCAGGGCGATGCACTCGGCGTCCACCAGCGCGTCGTACGAGCCGATCACCTCGCAGTCGATCTGCGTGTGCTGCCGGTAGCGCCCCTTCTGTGGCCGGTCATACCGAAACATCTGGTGCGTCGTGTATAGGCGAACCGGTTGCGGCCAACTCGCCATGCCATGCTCCAGGTAGGCTCGGCAAATGGCCGGCGTCCCTTCCGGCGTCAGCGCGAGCAGGTCCCCGCCACGGTCCTCAAAGGTGTACATCTCCTTTTCGACGATGTCTGTCGTGTCGCCGCTTCCCTTTTCGAAAACGGCTGCGTCTTCGAACACTGGCGTATCAATGCGCTGAAAACCGTGAAGCTTTGTGGTTTGTTTCGCGGCCGTCGTCACGGCAAGCCAGTAAGGCTGCGCATCCGGCAGCACATCCTGCGTGCCGCGAGGCGCCTGGAGTTTTATTGTCATAATACGCCCAAGTGTGTGAGGTCTGTGCATGGTAGGATAGGAGATGAGCCTTACTCATCATAGAGGTGTGCGTTTGCAGCTCCGCACCGCAGAGCCAGCTTCCGCCGGAGTGTCTATCGACTCCATAATCCAACGTGCTTCGGAATACCTCCCGGATGACCGGCTCCCGCTCATACGTGATGCATTCGCATTCGCCAACGAATGCCACGCCGGTCAAACCCGTCGCACTGGCGATGCCTATATCACCCACCCCGTGGCCGTGACCGAACTCGTCGCGGGGCTCGAACTCGACCAGCATGCCATCGCGGCCGCCCTCCTCCACGACGTCCAGGAGGACTGTGGAATCCCCAACGAGCGTATCCGGGAACTCTTCGGCGACGACGTCGCCCGTCTTGTCGATGGCCTGACCAAGCTCGACAAGCTACCGATTAAGTTCGCTCCCAGCGACATTGCCGCCCGTACCGGGGTGCAGGCCCAGAACCTCCGAAAAATGTTCCTCGCCATGGCGGAAGACATCCGCGTGGTCCTCATCAAGCTCTGCGACCGGCTGCACAACATGCGCACGCTCTGGGCATTTCCACCCGAAAAGCAGCGTCGCATCGCGCGCGAGACCATGGAGATCTTTGCGCCCCTGGCCAACCGCCTCGGCGTGTGGCAGATCAAGTGGGAACTTGAGGACCTTGCCTTCCGTTATCTCGAACCCGAGCGCTATCGCGAGATCGCGGAGCTGCTCGCCTCGAAGCGGGCGGTGCGCGAGAAGCAGGTCGCCGAGGCCATCGATGTGCTCAATGAACACCTGGCCAGCCATGGCATCCATGCCGAAATCACTGGCCGCGCCAAGCACATCTACAGCATCTACCAGAAGCTGCAGCGCTACGCGGCGCAGTCTAAGTCCTTCGACCAGATCTATGACCTCCTCGCTGTCCGCGTGTTCGTCGATCGCGTGGAGGATTGCTACGCCGCGCTCGGTATCGTGCATGCCCTCTGGCGCCCCATCCAGGGGCAGTTCGATGACTACATCGGCAACCCGAAAGACAGCATGTACCAGTCGCTGCACACGACGGTGATGGCGATCGGGCAGCAGCCTCTCGAGATCCAGATCCGTACGCACGAGATGCACCGTGTCGCGGAATACGGCATCGCCGCCCACTGGCGCTACAAAGAAGGCGGCAAGCAGGGGAAGGACGAAGAGCGCATCGCCTGGCTCCGGCAGTTGCTCGATTGGCAACGCGACCTCGCCGGGGCCGAGGAGTTTGTGGAGAGCGTCAAGACCGACATCTTCCACGACCAGGTCTTCGTCTACACCCCGAAGGGAGAGGTCCTGGACCTGCCGGCAGGCGCGACTCCCCTCGATTTCGCCTATCGCATCCACACCGACCTCGGCCACCAGACCGTCGGCGCCAAAGTCAACGGCCGCATGGTCGCGCTCAACTCCACCCTGAGTAACGGTGACATTGTCGAGGTCATGCGGAGCCGGGGGAGCAAAGGGCCTTCGCGCGACTGGCTTAATTCGAACCTGGGGTACGTCCGCACCAGTCATTCCAAAGAGAAAATCCGGCAGTGGTTCCGGAAGCAGCAGCGTGCCGAGAACATCGAGCGTGGCCGCGAACTCCTCGACAAAGAGATGCGCCGCCTCGGCGTCGATGTGTCCGAACACCAGGAACAGATGATTTCGATGTTTGGGTTCACCAACGCGGATGATTTTCTCGCGGCGCTGGGCTATGGCGGCGTCAGCACCATTTCAATCGCACGCCGCATGGGGGCTCTCTTGCAGGAGGAAGAGCCCGAACCGGAACTTCCTCCACTCCCGGCCAAGCAGCCGCCGGCGCCACTCGGTAGCCCCGGGCTGCGCGTTCTCGGCGTCGGCAACTTGCTTACCACAATGGCGCGCTGCTGCAATCCCGTACCGGGGGACCAGATCGTGGGCTATGTCACGCGCACGCGTGGAGTCACGGTCCATCGTGCCGATTGCCATAACATCCTCAACGAAGACGAACGCGAGCGTATTGTGGAAGTCGAGTGGGGTACCGTTTCTAAGCTCTACCCCGTGTCGATCGATATCGAAGCATGGGACCGTGTCGGACTCTTGCGCGATGTCACGACCGTGGTTACCGAGGACAAGGTCAACATGGTTGGTGTGCGCACCACCGAAAACAACGACGGCTCGGTGCGCATTCAGGCTACCCTTGAGACCACCGGCATCGAACAGCTCTCACGCCTGCTTTCGCGCATCGAAATCATCCGCGGCGTGCGCTCCGTCGAGCGCCGTATCGACCACAAGCGTGGCCGTACCGTTGAGACACCGATGCTGCGTGGCTGACGCTCTCATCCCCGCAACATGACTCCTCGCCGGTGTGGCGCCGCGCGCCGTGCCGTGAGGGAATGAGTACGACGCCTGGCCGCTCGAGGCGCTCGTCCATGGTTCGGCGCGCCCACTGACGGCTGCCGGTGCATGTACGTGTCGACAGCAATGCCCCCGATGATGCTGACGGTCGAGCCAATGAGGAGCACGTCGAAGAGAATCGTGACGAGTGGGTGGATCATGGCAGCACATCCGTTCTGTAGTGCACCCCACGCTAGCCGTACGCATGTTCTGGTGTCAAGACAAATGTTCTAAACGCGACAGCTACTGACGCCAATGCCGACGGACCGCGACACGAAGCACAGTGGACTCCGCCACTGGTACCCTGAGGTCCCTCAGGCCCGCGCTACTCGACGCGGCGGCGGTACTGGAGCGCCTCGCCAAGATGCGCCGTCTCGATAATGTCGCTCTCGGCGAGGTCCGCAATTGTCCGGGCGACCTTGAGGATGCGGTGGAACGATCGCGCCGAGAGGTCGAGCCGTTCGACGGCGACTCGTAGCACTCCCGCTGCATCGTCGGCGAGCTGTGTCTGGGCGAACGCCCGCACTTCCGTTGGCGACATATGAGCGTTCAACGTCGTCGGCGAGGCGAGGCCCGCGAACCGCGCATGTTGGACCGCCCGCGTGCGAGCGATGCGTGCCCGCACGTCCGCGGAAGGTTCGCCGCGGCCTGCCGCAGCCAGCTTTTCGTACGGCACCCGCGGCACGTCCACAAAGAGGTCGATGCGGTCGAGCAACGGCCCCGACAGCCTCCGCTGATAGCGCGAGATCGCCTGCGGGGAGCAGACACAGTCATGGCCCGGGTCGCCAAGGTGCCCACACGGACAACCGTGTAGGTGAAATCTCAACCGGAGCAAACACTGTCTGCCGGGTGCTTGAGAAGTGAGCGAACTCCGACGCCACACGCGTCACGTCCCGTGTCCGGTGTGCGGTGGCGGGTCCGACCTGCCGCACGGCAAGGGTATCCGGTGCGCCGGGTTCAGCCTGGATGCAGTCGCGTACTGCACACGCGAAGAGCGCGCGGGCGGCCTCGAACTGGACATGCGCGAGAGCCCGCCGGCGTACAAGCATCTGCTTTATGGCGAATGCCGATGCGGCAGGCGCCACGGGACAGACCGTCGGCCCGCGCCGATTGCGCACGCGGCGACCGCTTCGGGCCCAACGCCTGACCGGCTTGACGTCGAGGAGCGCCACACCATCTATAGCGCTGCGCTGGCGCTTCTGGATGTGCGCCGCGGAACACATGACGACCTGCGACGCCGGGGCCTCGGTGACGAGACCATCGCCGATGTGGGCTATCGTTCGATCCCGCTCAAGGGGAACGCCCAGACGGCATTGATGGCCGCGATGCGCGAGCGGTTCGGAGATTCCACGCTGTTGCGATGCCCGGGCTTCCATGACAAGAACGGCCGCCTGACCTTTGCCTGTGCAGTTGGGAAGCGCGACGGCTACGTGGTGCCCTACCGCGACGAGCGGGGCCGGGTGACCGGGTTTCAGGTGCGGCTTTTCGTCGGTGGGTATCAGACGCCGGCAGGTACGAAGGTGGCGGAGATCTATCACGTTGCGCGAAGCGGACGCGAGACAGGCGACCTGTATCTCACGGAGGGCGGGCTAAAGAGCCAGGTTGCCTCCAGCGTCGGTGGCATCTGGTGCATGGGCATCCCGGGCCAGGCGCTCCAGGGCGCGCATATCGAGGTGATTCGGCGGCTCGAACCGAGGCGAGTAATCGTCGCGTTCGACCAGGAGCCGAACGACCAGACCAGGCAGGTAACGCTGCGCTGCTGTGACCTGCTGTGGGACGCGGGGCTGCCCGTGTACTCCTCGAAGTGGGAGGGGGTGCTGTGATGGGCTACAAGGGACTCGACGAATTGTTGGAGGCGGGCCGGCGTCCGAGGAACCGGGCCTACCACCGGGTGCCTCGGGATTTCGGGCGCCGCCGCGTCCCGTACGGCGTCGGTTCTGTGGGGCGGGTGGATGGCGGGACCACTCTTTCGGAGGCGCGCGAAAAGACCGGGCGGACGATACGGCGATTCATCCGCAGCCGCGGACGCGGTGCACAGGCGCTGCTCGTCAAGAGCGCGGCAGGGGCAGGGAAGACGACCGCCGTGGCAAACGCGCTGCGGGACGACCCGTGCGATGCCCGCATCCTCGTAGGGACGACAAGACTTGCTCGCGAGCTCGTGCGTGAGAACCCGCACTATCGCCTGATAGAGGGGCGAAACCGCCAGAACTGCGGCCGATACGACATCGTGAAGGAGCTGGGCGACCGAGGCTATCCGGTCGAGCGGTTTGCCTGCATCGTCGGCGGGGAGCCGCTGTGCCCGTTGTTTGAATACTGTCTGTACTACGCGCAGTTCGAACAGCCAGGCACCTGGGTCGCCGCGACGGAGCAGCTCTTCAATTCCCACTACCTCGAGACCGGCGAACTGATCGTGCTCGACGACGCGGACCTGCCACGCGCGCTGGTCGAGCGGCACGAACTCGACGGAGCAACACTGGCCGCCAGCGCTGAGCAGCTCCAGTCACTCAAAGCATCGGAGCGGGATGCCGTCCAGACTGCGCTGCGGCTCGTCGAACACGCCCTCATCGACGCCCCGGAGCAATCGTTGCTGGGCGCGGCAGCATGGGACCACCTGGCTGCGGTTGCACACCGCAACGGCTATGACCTGCCGGACGTGGTCGAACGCCTCCCCAAACCTGGCGTCCTTCCATCGCCCACGGCGGATGAGGCGTACCTGACCGTGGAGGCGATCGAGCGCGTACCGCCGGCCGGTGTTGGCAAATTGCTCGCGGCACTCAAGGCAGAGCTGGCTGCCTTCCTTGCGGGCGAGGACTTCAATTCGTGGCTGAAGATCACGCGCGACCGCATCACCGTCGCTACGTTGCGCCAGCACACCCGCAGCCGCAAGGGCGTCGTGTATGCCGCTGAATTGCCCATGCTGATCCTGGACGCCACACCCGTCCGCTCGCTCGTTGACCACGTCACGCGTTCGCATACGCGGCTGTTAGATGTCGAAGCGCCGATCTCGTTGCCGGAGAACGTGAGAGTGGTGCAGTACGCCACGCAAACGAACGGCTACCTGCAAATGGCAGACGAACATAATGTCGCGCGGCTCGTTGCCCAGATTCAACGCGACCGCCAGTCCCATCCCGTGGCGCGGCCGGAGGACGAAGCGGTCGTGTGCTACAAGCGTACGTCCGCCGCGATAGTTGGCGCGGGCTTTGCTCCCGACCGGGTCCTCACCTACGGCGCGCTGCGCGGGACCAATGCACTCCAGGATGTCACTCAGCTCTACGTAGTCGGCCGCCCGTTCCCGGCGCCCGACGACCTCGTCTACCTGGCGCAGGTGATCCACCACGGAGAGGGCGCGATCAGCGAGCAGCTGGTCTTGACGCCGCTGGCGTACGGCGGTCAGGCGGTGGCCGTCGATGTCGTCGATTACGAGGACCCGCGCGTATCCGAACTGCTCCATGCACGCCGCGAAGATGAACTGGTGCAGGTCATCCACCGCGCGCGCCTCCACACGCTCGCGACGCAGTCCAGCATCGGCGGCAACGAGGGCCGAATGGGCGTCCGCCTAGTGCTGCTCACCAGCCAGCCGATACCCGGGCTGCGCGTGGACGAGCTACATCTGCCGGAGGGCGACGGAATGGACCTCAACGACCAACGGAAGCGCGAGGCGGCAGAGCGCATACGCAGGGCACGCCAGGAATTGGTTGACGAGGGAAGCGCGCTCACCATTCGCGGGATCTCGGCACGGGCGGGGTCGAACCGCCAGACCGTGCGGAAGGTGCTGGATGACGCTCTGGGGAACATGGTTCAGACCCCTAAAGGCGGCGAGCCGGAAACGCAGCTCCCGGGCTCGGGAGCTCAAGGCCTGGGGACACCGGTTCACACCCTTACAGATAAGACTGATAAGGGTGTGAACCACGTTCCCCAGGCGGATCGAATAGCTGCGGCGCAGCCCGCATTCGTCGTCGTCGTCCGGACTGAAGCGTTTCGTCGCTGTCCGGCATGCAACAGCCGACCCGCGCGGCCTGAACATCTCTGTTTCCGATGCGAGCCTGATGCATACCGCGCAGGCCGTATGTCTGCTGAAGAGGCGGCAACGTCGGTCGCCACCTGGCAGGCGGTACGCGAGTGGGCGGCATCGAATCAGGCGGCCGACGACCGTTGCGTCTGTGAAGGCTGTCGCGCCTGCGGCGGCCACATCGGCCGCCCTTGCGGCCAGGCCGGGTTGAGCAGCATCGGCCGCACGGCCAGGCGCTGTACGTGGTGTCTTGAACAAACCCAGGAGGGTGTTGCATGAACGGGTTCGCCGCCGTTCGGTGTCCGCGCTGTAACCGGCTGGCATGTGAGGCCATGCCAGGTTCGCACGTGCGGGTCAAGTGTGTCCGATGCGGGCATCTCTACCAGCATGCTGTTGGGCCGTAGGGTCCGATGAGGAAGGATCAACGTGGACAACGATTTCTTCCAGATGATGTGGGATCGGACAGCCCAGGTTGTTGAGGAGGTGCTCATTGCCTGGGGGCATGTTGAATCGATGACGCCGCTCGAAGTGGCACGCCGCGTTCTGCTGGGTGAACTTGAGACGCTGGCATTCGTCATGGATGTCGAAGACCGCTTCCCCGAGCATCTGTGTCCACTCGACGACTTCCATCTCTGGATGCTCTTACAGGCCTTCATCAAGGAAACCAGCGTCGGCGCCCCGCATTCCACCGACACGATGAGTTGATCGTGCGGGCATGGTGATCGCGCGCACACGGGTTGCGTCCCGCGCAACCGGCACCATACTCAAGCCTGCACGAATAGCATAGACTCAGCACCTTACGGGAGACTTCTCAGTGACCGGTACTGAAATGAAAGAACGACGCCAAGCATTGGCAATGACGACGAAGGATCTGGCCGATCGGGTGGGCGAACCCGAATCGCTTATCATCGCTAACGAAGACCACGTTGGGGTAATGCAAGGAGGCTTGGCGCAAAGGGTAGACGCCATACTCAGCTCATTGGAAGAGGCTCGGAACAAACCCTAGATCGATGGTGCGATGACGAGATGCGATTTCAGGACATCTGCATTGGCACTGACTACGGCATACGGATACGCGTCTCACGACAGGAACCGCTGGTGCGCGTGAGGGTCCTGGAGAAGGTGGACCGTACAAAGAAGCTGCGCGTGAGACACGTGAGCGAGCCTCACACGGGCATGGAAGAGTTCATCGCGCAGCGGCAGGTGATGGTCGCGTGGAAAGAGCGTCGTGCGTTCCTGCGGGATGAAGCGCGGCTGAAAGGGCTTCAGGAAGCCTCAGCCCTATATTTCGACCGCGTCACGGCAGACACCGTCCAACTGGTGTTGGAAGCGTCTGGAGAAGAGCCGTGGGTGCACGGCGATGGCCGCATAAGCATGGAGCGGTCAGTCTTTGAGCGGCTCGCGGGCAGGGCGGGCCTGGGCCCCGACCCGGCAGCGCTGGACCCGGACGCGTTCATCAGCCGCGAGGGCGAGTGCGTGCTGCCGTTGCGCGCCGGGGAGCACCTTGCGCGCGCGTTTGCAGCTGCAGAGCCAGAAGCGGTAACAATGTACGTCGCTGGGATGGAGCAGGACTACACGACCCGCGGCTACGCCGTGGGTGAGCGGTGGTGGCATGACGAGCTCAGGAAGAAGCGGCCGATCTTCGCGCTGGCCCGCCAGTGGGCAGGCTTCGAGCAGGAGCTGGCCCGTTTGAACGCGGAAGTGCAGCGGTTGCGCAATCTCCTGTCGGTCGCAGAAGGCGACCTGCGCCGGGCAGGCGACGACCGTGCGGCAGTGCGGCTGCGACGTGCCGTGAACGGTGGCTAGCGTCGGGACCATGGCCTGCATGCGACGCCGTATAGCATCGGACAAGCGCCTCGGAGCGGCCGTCCGATGGGCAATACGGCGAGAATAAGGCTTCGAATTTTCAAGACATCTCTCCCTCAGCGTGGTGCCTACGCGATCGCCCTGGCGGGCGGCGTCGCGGTAGGCGTTTCGGCATTCCATTGCACACCGGCGGGCGGGGACGCGTCTGTGTCTGACCTGGGCTCCATGGTGTGGGCTGCGAGGGCGACGGCAAACGCCACAGCCCCGAGGCTCGCGATAACGATGATGACGCGATCGGTTGTTCCCACTCGTCCCCTCTGGGCTCGGTATCTTACGCGCTTTGGAGCCGAGAGGGATACCGCAATAGGTTGTACCTCGGCCGCGGTCGCGCGACCAGTTCGCGCAACGGCAGTCATGCCTTCAGGTCTGCCGTGAGGTGGTACGGTGATTGGACTGGAAAGGAGCCGAGTATGGGCGACCGGACTGAACACGTATCGCACTTTCCGCCAGAGTGGGTTCAGAGATCGTCCGGAAGTCGCGAGCGAGGCAGGGGCTGCCGCCGCGGATCTCTGAACCAGTGGTTCTTGGACGATTGGCCACGCTTCTCCGCAGCCTCGACTCCTGAGAATGCCGCCAGCGCCGCAGCACGGAAACGCACAGAACGCCGCGGACGGAATTGAACGGCCCGAGACCACTGTCATTCCTCTTGCACGTGCTACACTGCACGTAGCAATCACGCGCAGTGAGCGCCTCCGAGCGCCGGTCCGAAAGGGCACGGCGCTTTTGTTTTGGAGGCACTCGATGGCAGACAGTATTCCCACCTCGCAGCAGGTCCCGCTCAGCTCGCTCACGCCCGCCCCCTGGAACCCCCGCACGATCTCGGACGAGCGCTTCACCAACCTCTGCCGCTCGCTCGAATCAGACCCCGACTTCCTGCGGCTGCGCCCAATCCTCGCGACCACCGACGGCACCATCTTCGCGGGCAACATGCGTTACCGCGCCGCCCAGCATTTGGGCTGGGAAACGGTCCCGGCCATCCTGGTGGACATCCCCGAGCAGCTTGCGCGCGAGCGAGCCCTCAGAGACAACGCCCAGTGGGGCGAGTGGCAGGAAGACGATCTCGCCGGACTCCTCCAGCGCTTGGACCAGGAGGGCAGCGACCTCGGGCTGCTCGGCTTCGAGGACCGCGAGCTGCGCGACCTCCTGAACAGACTCGAGCACGAGGGCGGGCTGACCGACCCCGACGCCGTCCCGGACCTTCCCGAGGAAAGCATCACGAGACCCGGCGACCTCTGGCTGCTGGGCGACCATCGTGTCCTCTGCGGCGACGCCACCAACCCGCACGATGTTGCCATCGTGATGGCAGGCGAGCAGGCGAAGCTCATGGCGACCGACCCGCCCTACCTGGTCAACTACGTGGGCGGCAACCATCCTCCCTCGGCCTCCAACCGCCCGGAGGTGCGCGACAAGCACTGGGACGACTACAAGGACCCCGAAAGCGCGGTGGGCTTCTACGTCGCCTTCCTCGAAGCGGCATTCCCGCACCTTGTCGAGCGCGCACCCGTCTACCAGTGGCACGCCAACACCAGGCAGTCGCTCGTGGACGAGGCCTGGCGGAAGGCCGGGCTCCTCGCCCACCAGGTCATCATCTGGGTCAAGACGCGTGGCGTCCTCACCCGGAGTCATTTCATGTGGCAGCACGAACCCTGCATGTACGGGTGGGTGGAAGGCAGGATGCCGAAGCTCAAGCCACCGGCCAACGAGACGACCGTCTGGCACGTGGACCAGAAAGGCGAGCAGGGCGGCATCCACCCGACGCAGAAGCCGGTGGAGCTCTTCAGGCGTCCCCTCAACTGGCACACGAAGCCTGGTGACCTCTGCTACGAACCGTTCCTCGGGAGCGGCACGTGTCTGATTGCGGCCGAGCAGCTGGGGCGGAGGTGTTACGGGATGGAGCAGGAACCGGCCTACGTGGATGTCGTGGTCAGGCGCTGGGAGGAGTACACGGGGCGCAAGGCCGAGCGCATCACCGCAGGAGACGAGGAAGCCCGGCTGGTTGAGCCGGGCTCCGAGGTGGTGGCGTGATGGAAGAGTCAGACGTCGTGGTAGGTGACGGCGCTGACCGGGGCCTCGTCGGTGACCCAGCGGCCCGAAAGCGGGTCGTATGGGTCGAGGCGCACGTTGCCCTCGTCGAAGAGGCTGCCGCCGAAGGTGTCGCGGAAGTCGAGCGCGTCGGTGATGCGCGCGAACTGCACTGCTTGGCTCTCCGTCCGAACGACGAAGCGCTGAGGGCGCGCTGGCCAGGTGCGCTGCCGGGTGTGGCGGGTGGCGATGCTGATGACCGGGACCTTCATGGGATGTCCTCCTGCGTTGGTGACCCTATAGACGCTCTCCCCCGAGACACCTGCAAGCGCCGCAGTGATAACGAACTGCATCCTCGTGCTGCTGAAGAGTTATCACCCGAAAGCTTGCTCAGGGGCGGGAGTGGAGTGAGTGATGTCCACCGACTTCCAAAGGAGGTGGCAGATGCCACTGGACAAGCAGGACCTCAGCGCCAACACCGTGCTCGTGGGCACGTACAAGAAGCAGGAGCACCGCGTGCTGGTGCTCGGCGAACCCGGCCCGGAGCAGGGCTACGAACTGGACAGCGGGACGATCTACAAATCGCTCTCCTCGGCCGCGAAGGCCGTGATGGGTGGGATCTCGGCGAACGGCTGGCGCTTCTGGTCGCTGGAAGGCGAGGCGCAGGCGAAGCGCGCGGAGAAGCCGACGAAGACCGAGAAGGTCGAGACGGGTACGGGCTGGAAGCGTCAGCTGGTCCAGATCCGCAAGCTCCCCAACCAGAAGGGCGCACCGGAAGGCCAGACCCGCTGGTTCTGCTCGTCCTGCATGGCGGCCTTCAACGCGACCACGGGCATCCGCCCGGAAGAGTGCCCGGAAGGCCATCCCCGCATGACTATCGACGAGCTGAGCTAGCCGGCCACCAGCCGCCACACGGCACGCCACAGCGGGCCCCTTCGGGGGCTCGCTGCCGTCTGTGCGCCATAAGCAGCCACCACGCATAAGCAGAGGTTATTGATGCTGCCACGCCGCCAGTGCCAGGGGACGAACGAGAGCGGTACGCCATGCCGCCAGGCGCCGCTGCATGACGAGGCGTACTGCTTCTGGCACTCGCCCGGCCACGCCGAGGAGGCAGCCGAGGCACGGCGCCTCGGCGGGCATCGGCGTAAGCGCGAACGCGTCGTCTCGGGCGCCTACGACTTCGAGGGGCTCGGCTCGATCCCGGAGATCCTGCGGCTCGTGGAAGTGGCCGCATTCGACACGCTGGGGCTGGAGAACTCAGTCGCGCGCAACCGCACACTCGTGGCGGTGGCGCAGGCGGCCGCGAACCTCCACGAGAAAGGCGAACTGGAAGAGCGCATCAGGGCGCTGGAAGCCGTCATGAGCACGCGCCCCGACCCGAAGGCGGTGAAGCGATGACCGCGCGAGACCAGCGGATGGAGAAGCTCAACATGTTCCTGACGGTGCCGGAACGCGCCCTCCTGCGGCTGCGCGCCTTCAAAGCGGACGAGCCGGAGGACCCCGCGCTGCGCAGGAGCACGCCCGAGTGGCAGCTGGCCGAAGTCAACCAGGCGATGCGCCTGGTGAACGGCGTCCACGACACCGTGGGCTGGTACGTCATCTGCCTGCAGACGCGGATGGAGACGCTCGAGGCGCGCCACGGGATCGTGGCCGCCCTGTCGCTCTGGAGCGCCCACGCCTATCGGGTGCGGGATGCGCTCATTTTCGACCTGCCCGAGCCCATCACCCAGAGCGAATACGCGGCCAGGCTCGCGGGAGCACGTACTGAATCCGTGACGCTCGCTGACCTCGCCGAACTGCTGGCCGACGACGACGGGGTGGAGGACGAGGCCACATGGGAGGCTGCAGTGGCGCGCCACCTGGCGGAACTCCAGGCGCTTGTCGGGGACAGGACACTGGCGTCAGCCAAGCGACACGATGGCGAGATCGTGGTGGAGTGGGGCGCCTTCTGCGACTGGCGGGGCGAAGAGGTGCACGTCCTCCCCGAGTACGGCGTCAGGGTCAGCACCTGGCCCGACGAAGCGGCAGAACTCGTGGAGCAGCAGCGCACCACCCTCAGGGCGCTGCGGGAGCGCTGCAACGAAGCGCCCGGGCTCGGGAGCGGCGGCCAGGTGGACGGCCTGCGCGACATGCTCCTGGGCGGCCTCTGCGCAGAACTCACACACCTCTGGGAAGACCTGCTGGCGGTGGAGGAGGTGCTCGCGTGGGCAACTGAGCGCTTCTCGGGCGAGGAGCCGCTCCACCCTGCCGGGCGGGAGATGCTGGACGGCGTGCGCGCCGCCGCTCAGGCCTTGCGCGACGATCTCGTGGACGAGGGCTGCGAGCTCACACTTCCCGAGGAACCCGCCAACGACACCGCCAGGCTGCTGCGGCGCAAGGTCGAACAGCGCGAGGAGGAAGGCTAGCGATGGCGAAGACGATCGAAGGACGCATCGACAACGTCGCGGGAGACCTGACGGTCAAAGAGCGGGCCTGCCTGGTGCTGGCCGCCTGGTGCGAGGACGAGGAACCCGACGAGGCGCTCCTGCGGCCATTGCGCTACGGCGACGAGATCGAGCACCGGAAGCTCGTGGAGCGCGTCGCGGACGCCAACAGCCTGGCGGGAGGGCAGCTCTCCTACTGGCAGGAGTACGTCTGCGAGCTGGAAGTGTATCTGCTCTGGCTGGAGAGCAACCGCCAATGGCAGGAGCGGTACGGATCGCCTGTGCCAGGCACGGGCGAGCCCTCGCGCTGGAACGCCGGTGCGGGGCTCACGCCGCTCGTGGGCACACGCACGCGGGAGCGCTGGGACGACGAGCCCCCACGTCTCGACCGGCTCAGCGAAGCGCTCGAAGACCACATAGCGCGCGACCTCGCGCAGCGCTGGCGTGCACTGGCCGCGGTGGACGCCATCTTCGCCGAGCTCTCGGCCGAGTACGGGTGCGCGACGATGCACCGGGTGATCCGCCAGGCGGTGGCGGAACTGCGGGCGAAGCTGCTGGACCTCCGCCAGCGCCTCGGGCTCGTGCCGGAGGTGGAGCTTCCCGGACCAACGGAGGAGGAGGTGGAGGCGCTGCGCGCCATCGTGTTTTCGGACGAGGCGACGGCTTGACTTCGTCCCGCGAGCGGAGTGAGTGATGTGCGCCAGCCGGGTGGCGAGACCGCCCGCAAGGAGGAACGAACCATGACCGTCGCCGAACTGATCGACCGCCTCGAACGCTGCGACCCGGAGGCCACCGTGCGCATCATGATGCAGGAGAGCTGGCCGTTCGAGAACAGCATCCTCGGCATCGCGGTGCGCTCGGACTTCGCGAACGAGTGCGAATGCGACCAGCCGGGTGGCGAGCACGCGGAAGGCTGCCCGGCGAACGACGATGACTACGGTGACCCGGAGCTGGCGGGCAACGACGTCTTCATCGTTGAGGGCAGGCAGGAGCGATATGGCAGCAAGGCCGCGTGGAATGTCTGCCGCTGACGCGCGCGCATAACAGCACCGACACGCGAGACCGCCCCCAAGGGGCGGCCTCGTCGTCGAGACTCGACCATCCAAGGATCGGCTAACAAAATGAAAAACTCATTTTGTTAGCCGATCTCGTCTCGCCCGGCACGAAGCTCCTCGAGCGCCGACTGGCCCGCAGCCAGGAGCTGGACATGCGTTGACCTGCCCCAGAGTGGGTCGTTGGGTGACTTCCGCATCGTGCCCATGCCGGGCAGGTCGCTGTAGCTGGGGCACGCCGTTTGCTGCTGGTTCTGACGGAGCACATAGCCGTGCTGCTCCAGGCGGGCGAGCGCGCGGGAGACGTCTGCACGGTCCACCGCGGACCAGCCTGGCCGGCGCTTGCCGGGACGCCAGCGCACACCCCAACCCCACTCGGCAGGGCTCTCGTCAAGGAATTCGAGGATGTTGCGTTGGAGTATGCTCAGTCGTCTGTCCATGTGGCCCTCCCGAATCGGCTAACAAAAATGGCTTCCCGCTTTTGTTAGCCGATCTTGCCAGGGGTCGGAGTCAGGCGCTGTCGCGTGCATGTCACATTGGATGAGGACAACTCTGCACACGGCATAGAGGATCTCTTTAAGTGGTGTGCAGAGTTGTCCCCGGACCGAGATCGGACTCAAGCGCCTGCCGCCGTCGGACGCACACACGACCGAGCGCATCGCCTTCGGCAGCTCTACTCTGCACAGCTTTCCCCGCCACACCCCTTTGCCATGTCGCAGAGCGCTTCTGAAAGTGGGCGCGTTTTCCCCACCTTCGGGTTAACCTGCCGGACCAAGCCGCATCGTGCGCGCACCGTGCCAGGCCTGCCGCGCTCCGCGGGCGTTCTAATCCACAGCACCGCGTTCCACCCTTAGAATGTGCGCGTCGTGAGTGGATTTGATGCAGTCGTCGCCAACACCGACCAGCGGTGGTTCCGTCACTTCCGAGGCCAGTCGAACTACGCGGCCGTCGAAGTCGATGAGGTGAACTTTTGGCGGCCCTTTGCCCAACAGGAGTTCAGAGCCCTGCTTCCGGGTCACCCCTTCTTCTTTCGGCTCAAAGCGCCCATCGCGGCAATCGCCGGCTTCGGGTTCTTCGCCGTCGAACACGCCGTGCCAGTCCCGGTCGCATGGGATCTGTTCGGTGAGAAGAACGGCACAACCAGCCCGGAGGATTTTGTGCAGCGAATCGACAAGTTTCGGTCGCGGCCAGGCACGGCCGATCGAGTGAATGCCAAGCTGAGCTGTCTGGTCCTGCGCGACGCTGTCTTCCTTCCCGAATCAGCCTGGGTCTCGTGGCAACGAAATGAGGGCTGGTCTCCACGCGTGCAGACCTACAAGCGCTATGACCTCACCACCGCTGCGGGTTCCGTCCTGACCCGGCTGCTACGCGACAACCATCCTGCAGCCGTCCCGGAACTGACACCGGTTTTCCACCTGGTCGAGTCCGACAACCGAGTTCGTATTGGCGCCTCCATCGTGGCGCGCGCCGGTCAGGGAACTTTCAAGCTACGTCTACTTAAGGCCTACCAGGGACGATGCGCCGTGACAGGAGAGCACGCGGTGCCGGTCCTGGACGCGGCGCACATTCAGTCGTACCTCGGCCCGAGCTCTAACCACCTTCAGAACGGGCTGCTCCTGCGTACTGATCTGCATCGCCTGTACGACTCAGGGTACGTTACTGTGACGCCGGACTTTCGCTTTGAAGTCAGCCGCCGCCTCAAAGACGAGTTCGACAACGGGCAAACGTACTACGACTTAGCAGGGCGTGAACTCACGGTGCCGAGCACTGCGAATGCCCGCCCCAGCGTCGAGGCGTTGCGGTGGCATGCAGAGAACGTTTTTCGCTAAGCGCTAAGCAGACACCGGCCCCTCTGAGGTGTCGGGCTGTCGGCGCGCGCTTCGGCGATGGACAACACCACGGCACTCAACATCACCACGCAATCGATCCATGACCTCACTGTCGCCGTTGAGCGCATCGCTCACGCCGTGCCCGAGCCGGACCGCAAGTCGGCGTTGGAGGCCAGCGACACGCCATCCCGCAAACGGCGCAGCAGCCTCCTCGCGATGCTGGACCGGGAGAGAAACGTACAGCCCGACCAGTGAGATGCCGCAGGTGGCCAACCCGACACGATGGACGCATCGTGTCGCGGCAACGCGGGCTGTCCGGATGTCCCTCCCTTGATATCGTGGGTCTCCGAGTTGGCCCGGGTGCGGACAGTCATTCCGCGCCGCGACTAACAGCCGATGACGGCTTCGATCTGCCGTGCTGCATCGATGAGGATATTCGCGGTGGTCAGTGATATCGTCTTGTCGGTCTGCGCGTTGATTTCATGGACGAGGGCGTTGAGCGTGCCGCACGCACGAGAAAGGTCACTTTTGTCGAAGTATGTCCGGGCAGCTTGAACTTTGTCCGCCAGGCTCGAACCAGGCCCAACTCCCTGGACGGCGGCGCTCAGCGCAGTCAACTGCACGTCTCCACCTTCCACGGTTACGGAGAAGGTGGCCGTTACCGGGCTGTTCGTATCGTCAGCGTCGAACCCCGTGCAGACGACCGCTGTCGTCCCAATTGCAAACGTCGAGCCGGACGCCGACGAGCAATTCACGACCGCAGACGATGGGGAATCGTCATCCACAGCACTAGGCGCCGTGTAGGTCACAATTGCTCCGGACACGCCGGTGGCATACACGGTGGTGTCGGGAGGGACATTGATGAGGGCAAGGTCCGTATCGAGTCCTGCGCCTGCCTCGAATGCGCCCGCGTCGCAGGATGAGGGGTCGCCATCTGTAAGGCGAGTGTAGCCGCGCTGATCGGTTATCGGGCAGTCGGTGGCGGGAATGATGCCATAGGCTGCGCTGCTCGACGTAATCGCCATCGTTTGAGTAGTGCTTCCGTTCGCCGCGAGGGATCCGAGGCCGATGGCGGCAGATGTGGTTGCCACATCGAATGTCGGTGCAGGCGGACCGCCGAGGCACGAGGGGTCGTCGCTCACGTTATAGCCGCTATCAGTGATCCCCCCATCGCAGTTATCGACCATGTGGGCGTCCGCGTGCGCCAGGTTCATGTTTCCCGCGATAACGCTGCTCTTGATTTCGACCGTGCCCCCGAGACTGTTGAAAATCCCGGCCCCTCGGGGATACGACCAATACGCCAGATTCCCACTAATCGTGCTACTCGTGATGGTCACTGTGCCGGCAGCATTTGAGATGCCGCTACCTCCGACGTCGGCGTTGCCGGCGATCGTGCTATTGTCGATCACTATCGTACTACCGTCGTTGTCGATGCCACCGCCGAAGTTGTTGACTATGGCACTGTGACTGAGCGTGACCATGCCACCACCACGGGTGAAGATCCCCTGGGAACCGTTCGTCGCAAGACTACCGCTCACTGTACTGCTGTTCAGAGTTATGGCCCCACCATCGTTAAAGACGTTTCCGCCAAGGAATGCACTGTTGTCACGGATGGTGCTATCGACTGCGGTAAGCGTCGCAGTCGAGAAATTGTAGATGCCTCCTCCAACGCTTCCGAGCGAAGTGGGTGAGGTATTCCCAGACACGGTACTGCGGATGAGGGTAAGCGTCCCAAAGTTGGCGATCCCGCCGCCTCGGCCATCTGCCGTGTTACCGTGCACGATGCAGTCGGTGAGTACGACGGTGCCGCCATTGTTCAGCCCCGCCCCGTCGCTGTCCCGGTTCCCACCCACGATGGCGAGGCCATACGCGTCCAAATGTCCGAATGAATTAACGCTAAACACGCTCGAATTCATGCTAGCGCCGCCACCGTCAACGGTTGATCCGTCGCCAAGAATAGTGACGTGCCCCGTGATAACGGGCACCGGGCCTGAGGCAGTCGTGAAGGTGTACGTGCAGCCAGCTGCTAACGCTAGGGTTCCAGATCCCGCTACGTTCGCGGCGTTGATCGCATCTCGCAAATCGATCGCGGAGCAGCCGACGACGGTAGCGGTGTCGGCGCGCGCGGTGAGCGCGCGCCCCGACCCGACAAGAGCGAGCATCGCGACCGCCACCAGCAGTGCGACAGACTGTGAGCGACTATGGCGTAGTGAGGAAGCTTGAACGTACACGGAGCGCATCCTTCAGCGGCGAGTTGCAGGTGGTTTTGCTGACGTGAGCGCACTATACATGTGGTGTTGGCGGATGGTCACGATACAGAACGGGCAGGGTGCTACTTGAACCTTCCGCACACACATTAGTTGCGCGCCGCACGATGGGTGGATCGTATCGGCCAGCACGGTGGGAGAGCCGACCATGTTGACTGATCGGCGGGGCAAAACGGGGTGAGTCTCGTGCGCTGGGGTGCGGAAGCCGTGGGCTCTGCGGATACGCTCCCGGTCCCTCAAGAGCGGACTGAACGGGTTGTCAGTAGGAGGCGCAAGCGAGACTGCCACGGCGAGGCGTTAGCGCACGCCTTCAGATAAGATGCGGCTGTCCGAGGCTTCGGTTTGACGGCCACCGCCTCGGCGTCCCCTGGCGTGGCACGGGGATTCACCCCTTCCGGCGTTTGCCGGGATTCCCCGCGCCACTCCTTTTAGCACTCCCGGCGAGGCTGGCTGTTGATTGCACCGCTCCAGCTGGATTACGGCAGGCTCTCGCAGACGATGCCATCGCCGTCGGAGTCGAGCTTGTTGATGTCGTTCGGGTCGTACATGTCGTGGAACCACTGGGCCCACGCCTGTGTCGTGAAGTCGGAACAGTTACAGGTATTCTGGCCAGCCGCATAACAGGCGGGCAGCTGATACTGCGCGGGCGTAGACGAAGGCGTAGCCGTTGATGTGGGCGTTGGTGTCGTCTGTGTAACGGTCGGTGTAGGAGTGGTCGTGGTCGTGCCCAACAGCATGCCGGGATACTGAGCGGTGGTGGGCGGCTTCGACCAGGTGTAGGTTGAGCAGTCGGTCGTGAACGTGACCGAATCATCGCCCGCCGTCGTATCGGTGTACTCGAACTCGGCACCGACCGCGGCCAGGTCGGTCAACGTCTGCTGGGTCGGGTGACCGTACTGGTTGTCGATGCCCGCTGAGATCACCGCGAAGTCCGGCGTCACTGCATTGAGGAACGGCAGGCTGCTGGACGTGCTCGAGCCGTGGTGCCCGACCTTGAGGACCGTCACGTGGCTCAGGACGCCGGCATCGACCATCGACTGCTCTTCCGGCGCTTCGGCATCGCCTTCAAACTGGATGCTGACATTCCCGCAGCCGATGCGCGTGACGATGGAGTCGTTGTTCGTGTCGCCGCTGGGCGCGACCGGTGCGAGGACGGGCAGCGTCAGGTCACCCAGCGTGATGCTGTCGCCGCGTTTCGACGCAATCACCTGTGCGCCTGGTTCGGCGCTGGCAGCGGCCAGGAAGTCCGTGTAGGTCTGCGTCGTTGCGGGGTCACCGTCCACATAGATGCGCTCGACCGAGTAGGCCGCGAGAACCGCGCTGAGGCCGCCGACATGGTCCGCGTCGGGGTGGGTTGCCATGACGGCGTCGAGGTCTGTCACGCCCAGCGCCTGGAGTCGCTGCATGATCAGCGTCCCGCTTTTGCCGCCATCGATGAGGAGGTTGTGCGTCCCAACACTGATCAACTCTGAGTCGCCCTGGCCGACATCGATGAAGGTGACCTTGAACCCGCTCGATGAAGGCGTCGATGTGGTGGTTGGCGTGGGAGTCACACTGCCGGGGCTGCCCGGCGTCCAGTCCTCAGCGGAGGTGACATTGATTAAGTAGCCGAGGCCCGACTGGAAGCTCGTGAGGTCATTCGCACCCGGGACAGACGCTGCGGCCGGGAAGTAGCCATGCCACGTCTGCATCGCCTGGTCGAAGCCCCAGATCACCATCGTCTCGTCGGCAATAGGCGCGATGGCCGGGCCGATATCCTGCGTCGGGTAGAGCCACCCGAAGAGGTTCCAGCCCGTTGTCAGGTGGATGGACTGTGGGTTAGAAGACTGTGCCCGTCCTGAGACGGTGAGCATTGCCATCCCGGCGATGGCCACCACGATGGTCAAGGAGAACAGGGCGACGCGATGTCGTGAAGCGCTCAACTTTTCACCCTCTGGCGCAGGAGCAGCAGCCACGACCCGTACGCAGCCGCCGCCCGCGGTGATGGCCGGAAGTTTACGCTTCCTGGGGCGTCCGTCCAGACCTCAGCCGAAAGTCGTCAGCAGGTGTCGCGCTCGCACGACCGCACACGATTCTCCCATCGTGTGGAGGTGAGTCGAGCTCCATTCTGCTTCGAGGCACTCTAGCGTGCGGGCGCCGTCTCGGGTAGACTTCGGCCGGCGGGGTCGGGCCAGAGTCGGATGACACAAGAAGTACTCAGCAGTGGCGACCTGTCGGCGGCGGTCGAAATGTACTCGGCGCTGCTGGGGGGTGGCATGTCGCCGGAGATCGCCGCGGGGAATGTCGCGCGAGCCTGGGGCAGTGAGTTTGTTCCCGAGATTGTTGGCAGATTCGAGACACTCCTGGGCGGGATCATTCGCCTTGGTGAACCGCAGACACTCGTGCAGGGTGCGAGGTCGGCGGGATGGTACATAGGGCCGAAGACTGGCGACCGGCACTGGCCGGCACTGGCGAGGGAACTGAAGCGCCGCGGCTGGAGCGGCGAGGATCTCGCCAGCCTGGATCGTGCGTCCACCCGCGTGGTGAGCCTGTTGCCACCCCCTGGCTCTGAACAGTTCTCGGCGCGCGGCCTGGTAATGGGTCACGTCCAGAGTGGGAAGACGACGAATTTCACGTCGGTCATGGCCAAGGCTGCCGATGCGGGCTACAAGGGCTTCATCGTTCTCGGTGGCATCCACAACGTGCTGCGCAACCAGACACAGAAGCGGCTGGAGGCCGACCTTGAACATCTGAACAGCCAGCTCTGGAACAAGCTTACCAGTCGCGACATCGCGCCATCGAACGGACATGCTGGCACGAACGGCGACTTCTCCGCGTCGTTCCCGACCGGCGTCGATCCCTTTCTGACGAGCCTCGGGCAGCAGCGGATGCTCGCGGTTATCAAGAAGAACGGGACACGATTGCGTGCGCTTCGAAAATGGATCACGGGCGGCAGCGAACTCCTGCTGCGGAACTGTCCGTTCGTGGTCATTGACGACGAAGCGGACCAGGCGAGCCTGAATACCGCCGCCGATGAACAGCGGAGGACGGCCGTGAACAGGGAGATTCTGAATCTCCTCAAGGTGCTGCCGAAGTCGGTCTACATCGGCTATACCGCGACTCCCTTCGCCAACTTCTTCGTTGACCCGACGTTCCCGGAGCAGCTGTACCCGCGAGACTTCATCGTCTCGCTCGATCGACCCGCAGGGTATTTCGGGGCCGAGCGCTTGTTCGGTCGCGAGCGGCTGGCGACAGAAGAGGAATCGGAGGACGTGGACGGGCTCGACATGATCCGGATCATCCCGCCCGACGAGGTTCCTCTGCTCCGCCCGGCATCGAAGGCCGCGGCGGCATCATTTGTGCCGGACGTGACGCCGTCCGTCAGGCGGGCGCTGGCCTACTTCTGGCTATCCACCGCAGCCCGCCGAGTGCGGTCGGGGGATAGCGGCGTACCAATGCATGCCACGATGCTGGTGCACACCACTGAACGGACGGCCGTCCACGCCCGCACGTGTTCAAGGATGATGGCGGAGCGGAATCGCGCGCTCGCCGCATTCGATGGCGGAGCCGACGACCTCGTGAGCGAGTGGCGCGCCCTGTGGCACGACGAAACCTCGCGGGTCCCGGCGGAGAGTCTGGGCGAGCGCCCCGTCGCATTTGACGAACTGATGCCCCATCTGCGCCAGGTTCTGGAGGAGACGGCATTCATCGAAGAAAACTCGCAGAGCCTGACGCGCCTCTCCTACGAGATCCCGGGGCAGGTGGTCGTGCAGCCCCTTCGAATACGAGTTCTCGAACATGCTTTTCATGAAGAGCGCCTGGAAAATGAAGAGGCCAACGGCGAAGCCGCAGAGGTACTCGACCATGATATCGAGCCACATCGGGAACCCCAGGACCGCCGTGATCGTCGCCGCCACGATGATCCCGGTAGCGTCGCCCGCGATGCAATGGACGGTCGAACCGATGCCTTGCTTCCAGAGCGGCCGGATGAACTCCTCATGTGCTCCCGGCCTCGGCTCTTTATCGGTGAGGATGTACAGGCCCGCGCCCACCGGTCCCATGTAAAGGATGATCAGCAGCCACGCCCACTTCATCACCGTGGCCTCCGGCGTGCTTCGGATGTCCCACGCTACGTAGACCAGCGACAGCAGGCACGCGAAGAACCAGGCGAGCACGACGACATCAATCCACGCCAGCGGGCCGATACCGGGCAGCGACCAGTCAGTCATGCGCTCCCCACAGGATCACCCTCCTACCAACGGATCGGTCGATGCTCTCTCGTCCGGCCCGAGGCGTGAGCTCAAGCGTCGAGCGGAAATGCCCAAGCAACTTCGATTGTGCGCCCGTCAAACCCGAGCGACGAGGTGCCGCGTGCGTATTCAGGCTCGCGCCGTTTTGTAACCTTTCGCTCCGCAAGGTACGCGTCGAGGCGTTCTGCGGCGCCAATACCGGCAAAGTGGACTTTACCGCAGCAACAGTGTTCCGAGCCGGCGTAACCGTCGGCGGCCGGTATCGCGGTTGGTGTGCATGGACATCCGCAGTCGTAGGTCACACCCTCACCGGCTTCCGTCCTGATCGTTCGAAAAATCGGGTCATCCATGTACGTATTCCTCCTGACTTCGTTTACCAGCGCAACGCAGACTCCGTGTCCGTCGGCTTGATTGCTCACGAGCGCTTCCACGTCGCTGCGCCATCGCGGCTGCGGAAGACATGCCCAACTCCATCGCTACTTACCGTCACAGCGATGATATCATGCGCGTCGTCCGGGTTCACTGTCACCACCGGTATGGGCCCGTTCGCGGGAAGTGTGCGCCGAGTCCATGTCGTACCGCCGTCGTCTGAGGAAAATAGGCCTGATTGAGTGCCGGCGTAGACCAAGTTGCCATCGAAGGCATACGTCGCGACGCTAAGGATCGGGCCTGATAATGGCGCGGTTGGTCGGAACGTCGCTCCACCATCGTTGCTGCGGAAGATCCCGCCCTGCACACTGGCTGCATAGACAACATTGCCGGTTGAGGCCGCCAACTGCATCACATCTGACGGTACTGAGGCCATCCGCCGCCAGTTTTGTCCGGCGTCGTCGCTTCGGTACACACCAAAACCAGGAAGGTGCACGTACATTTGCCGTCCATCCGGAGCGATTGCCAAACCGTGTATGTCCGATGATGGCAGACGGGCCTGTGTGCGCGTCCAAGTCTTGCCCCCGTCGGCGCTCTCGAAGAACGTGCCGTGGCCAACCGCGAAGGCGCTATTAGGGTCGGCTATCGAAATTCCTATCCCCATGGCATCATCGCCCTGACCACTCAGGGTAGTTCGGTGCCACGTACGTCCACCGTCTTCGCTCATGAGGATCCCATTGTGGTAGCCATAGAGGATGACAGCGGGTTCCGTGGCACTGATCGCCATCGAGTGAAAATCACTCGTTCTTATCTGAGAGAGTTCACCGATGCTGACGTCCCCCGGCCCGGTTAGTGCATCAGCATTCGCCGCCGAGGATGATCCTCCCACGACCTTGAACACAATGACCAGGGCGAACGCCACCATGAGGCCCATCGCCGGGACCCCGACCCACCAGCGCAACGGAATCTTGCGATCTGCAGATTCCGTCATGCTGTTAGACCGTCGCCGCGAGCGAGATGTCAACGCCTTGCCTCGAACCCGACACGAATCGGCTTGTCGGTCGAGGCCGGCGTACGGAGTTCATCGGCATGTGTTGCACCGTTTCCAGCCAACAGATCGTCACTGCGGGGTTTCACAGCCAGATCCTCGCCGATGGGATTGCGCCTATTCATGTGCCGCATGCTAAACATCATGGCGATCATCGAGAGTGGACAAGCGGCAACTAGGAGTACCGGCAGGAGCGTCCGCGCGTAGTCGGATGCGAAGACCAGAATGGCTGCCGCGGCCACCCCGAGACCTAGCAGCACCTTCCAATTCAAACAATATCGAATCATAGACGAAGCTCCATCCACAGCTAGCTACGACGATGAGAGTAGTAATTCGCGAGGGAGTCCGTCAACCCCCGCGAGGAGTTTGGGTAAGGTTTGGATAGTCTTGTTTTCCGCCTCGGCCCGCGCGCCGGTAGCAAGGCACGCAAAGGCCGGCGTGTCGTGGATGAACCGTACTCGTCCGGGCCTATCCTGGAGTGCGTTCGGGCGATTGTGCATCGACTTGCAATTGCAAGTCGATGCGGTCACTATCTAGGCTTGGATGTGCAGCGGGTGGCGATGGCAGTCTTACCCGGCGCGCAGGCACGGTTCGAGGTTGGCGATGCAGCTAACGAACAAAATTGGCTTGACACGATCAGAGGTGGCGCGGCTCAGCGGCTTCTTCGGATTCGTGGCTGTCTTACATGCGGCCGGGTGGGGCCTCTTCCTCGCATACGCGCATTCCTTCGGGCCTGTCTACGCCGGCGCGGGTACCCTTGCTTACGGTTTCGGCCTACGCCACGCCTTCGATGCGGACCACATCTCAGCCATCGACGATACGACGCGCTTCATGCTTCAACGTGGGAAGAAGCCGCTCGGCGTGGGTTTCTTCTTCTCGCTCGGCCACTCGACGATTGTCTTCTCGCTCTCCTTCGGCCTGGCGATCGCTGCACGGGCGGTGCAAGCCCACATGGATACCTTCCAAAGCGTGGGAGGCGTCATCGGCGCGAGTGTATCAGGCACATTTCTCTGGATCGTCGGGATTCTCAACCTGATCGTGCTCATCGGGATTGTGAAGGTCTATCGCGAGATGCAGCGGGGAACCTACCACGCAGAGGAGTTGGAAGAGCTCCTTACACAGCGTGGCTTTATGAACCGCATCCTTGGCTCAAGATTCCGAAACCTCGTGACAAAGAGCTGGCACATGTATCCAGTGGGGCTGCTCTTCGGTCTCGGGTTCGACACCGCAACAGAGGTCGGACTCCTGGCGATCACCGCCGGCGCGGCGAGTACCGCGACCACCGCGGGAGGGGGCAATCTCCCTGTGCTCGGCATCATCGCGTTGCCTATCCTCTTCGCCGCGGGCATGTCCCTCATGGACACGGCGGACGGCGTGTTCATGTCGAAGGCCTACCGGTGGGCCTTCACGAGTCCGCTGCGGAAGGTCTATTACAACATGACCACGACGGCACTTTCGGTGTTCGTAGCGCTGGCGATAGGCACAATCGAATACTTGCAGGTGGTTAGCAGCAAGCTCCACTTCAACAACGCGTTCTTCAACTGGTTGAACGCGCTCGACTTCGAAACGCTGGGCTACGCGATCGTGGGGATGTTCATCATTGCATGGCTCGCATCCGTGGCGCTCTTCAAATATCGGCGGATCGAAGAACGGTGGGTTGGACTCGCGGACGACGACGCGTAGCACAGCCTCGGCGCAACCGCTTCGCCTAGCTGACGGTGAAAGTCTCGTGCATACCCTTCGCGTAGTGAGAGATGGCATTGCCGTCCACCTGTTCGACGACGTTGCATTGCAGTTCGTACTCACCCGGTTCCAACGTAAGGTAAAGGCTCTTGCTCTCTCCCATACTGATGTCCTTCACCGAGCCCATCATCTTGTAGGACCCGTCGGCGGACTTGCGGGCAACGTCCAGGTCGTGCGTCTCACCACCCTGGCTGCCATCCATCATTGAGTGATCCATCTGGTGCGTGGCAACGAACTGGATAATGCCTGCCGGCACCCGATCGGGCGAGGCCTTGATGGCCCAGTTGCTGAGTTGAACCGCTACCTGGGTGGCGGAGGTGTCAGGCGTTATGCTCGTTGTCGTATGGTGCGCGGCGCTGTTCCCGCACGCTGCCCCGAGCATGGCGAGCGTGGCCACTGCTGCGCTGGCCGCGCCTAAAGCTACGATTCGTCGCAAATTCACGGCGCTACTCTCCGGTTCGTAGGACGTTGCGAAATCCTCATGTCGTCCGAAATTACGGTACGCCTACGCCCCACAATGCGCACCTGGACGGTGAAGGAAAAGGCAACTTCGGGCCCCGGTGAAGAGTCCATCTGAGTGCCTGGCGCACCTGTCATTCACACACCTACATACCCGTGTAGCTGTGTAGACCACTGATCCAGAGGTTCACGCCAAAGTACGTGAACATGACTAATGCCCACATGATCACGAGCCACCACATGGGGTCAGGACGCCAGCCCCGCCGAATGCGCTCGGGGACGATCCGACGGATGCCGGGTGCGCCCGCAACCGAGCCGTTTCCGGCGCGGGCGTGGAAATAGGCGGCCATGCTGAGCCACGTGACGAGCGCGCTCGTCTCTTTCGGGTCCCAGCCCCAGTAGCGGCCCCAGGCGCTGTTGGCCCACCAAGCGCCGAGCGCGATGCCACCCGCCAGGAGCGGGAAGCCGATAATCACGGCGCGATGCGCGAGATCGGCGGAAGCCTCGGCGCTCGGAAGTGAACCAAAGCGGCGGTGACCTTCGCCGCCCTGTGCGAGATAGACAACGGCGCCGCAGAATGCCACGGTCAATACTGCGTACGAGATCATCATGACGCTCACATGGATCGTCAGGAGCGGGCCGTTCTGAAGGGCGGGGATGAGGGGCGTAATCGTCGTCGGGAAGAGCGTCGCAATGCCGAGCACGATGCAGACGATGGGGAGGGCGAGCACCCCGAAGCGGCGCTGACGCATAAATGTTTCAAATGCGAGGTAGGCAGCGGCGATGCCGAACCCGAATGTGGCCGTGAACTCGTAGAGGTCGGAGATGGGCGCGTGCCCCGTGGCTGCCCAGCGCGAAGCAACCATGCCGCCCAGGAAGATGACAGCGACGGTGAGGAGCGTGGTCGCGAGGCGGCCGAAGCCGGGGTTTGGCACACCGGGTGCGCCCGAGATCGTGACTGTCCCGACATCGGTCTCGGCGGTCAAGCCGCGAAGCGAAACAGTCGCGCTCGCGACGTAGGCGGTGTAAGTGGCCGCGGCCATGATGGCCGCAGCGTTGTTGGCCTTGACCGTATCGGCAATATTGGCGTTGTACTTGGGATGGAACTGCGAGCAATAGTGCTTCGCATAGAGCACCGGGTGCTGCCCAAGCGGGCTCGCGAGCTCGGCCAGAACATCCAGCGGGAACGAGCGCGTGTCGGATACAGCCAGGACCGTGTGGCGTACGAGTCCAACCTGAGCCGCTACACGTACCAGAAGCTCGAGAAGGGTGAGTCGAAGCCCGGAACTCCCGCGAATCCGACCGTCAAGACTCTGCTGGCGGTAGCTCAGGTGCTCGACGTTCAGCTCACCGACCTCTTGCCCAGCGTGACGCCCGACCTCACGATCCGCTGAGGCACTTCGGCGTTGCGGGTGACAGCCCGCGACTACCAGGAGAGGCCTAATCTGTATGGCATTCTGCACTGTATGGGCGCTGCGGAACTCAACCAGGAGTCGTTCGTCATGGCGGTGGAAGATCCCTACCTCACCGCCCTGATCGGAACGATCGAGGAGCCCGCCGGATCCAGCACCGCAGCCCAAGCCGGCAGGCTGACGATCGCATGGTGGGACACACATGGCACTGGGCCGTCGTGCGCCGAACTCTTGAACGCGATGTTCACGAGCATCGCGTGGGACGACGTCATCGAAGACCCGGGACGGACACTCCTCGAACGCCGTGAACAGACCGAGCTCATCCAGCGCTGGCTGATCAGCTACTGGACCCGACTGGGCGCGATCGCCTTCATC
>JAFKFP010000351.1 GCA_017308185.1 bacterium
GCATACGACATTGCGACGCGGCTGCCGATGCTGTGCGCCACGAGGTCGAACGCCTCGAAGTCGAGTTCTTGCGCAAATCCTTTCAGGTCGCCCGCGAACGCCCACACCAGGTAGCTACCGCGTGCGTGAGCGCTCTCGCCGTGCCCGCGCAGGTCGGGTGCGTCGACGGCGTAATCAGGCACAAACCGCCGCCCGATGTGCTCCCAGTAGCGGCCGTTGTTCATCAGCCCGTGCAGGAATACCACCGGCTCGCCCGTCGGCTCGCCCCACCGGATGTAGTGATGCTGGAGGCCGTGGATGGTCAGGTAGCCGTCAGCGCCAGCGGACGGGGAGACTACTTGTGTCATGCGTTCACTGCCCTTAGTTGCAGGTTGCAAGTCGCAAGTTGCAAGCCGGTGCCCGGTGCAAGATATGGCCAAAGGGCAGCGCTTCCAACTTGCAACTTTCAACTCGCAACTTACAACTAATCCCTGCGCTCCCGCTCTTCGAAGAGCTGGAACAGCACCCCGCCGCTGTCTCGCGGATGCAGGAAGGTGTGCGGCTTCCAGTCGCTCTGGATCACCCCGCCGAATGGCTCGATCCCCTCGGCCTTGAGTGCATCGGCCGTCGCCTGCACCGAAGCCACCTCACAGCAAACGTGATGCATGCCGGGCCGCCGCGTGTCGATGAACTTCTGGACGAAGCTGTCCTCGTTCGCCGGCGCGATCACTTCGAACCGCAGCTTGCTGCCCGGGATCGAAAGGTTGCAGCCGAGCAGGCCCTGGTGCGCGATTTCGAAGCGGCCCTCGTCCTTGAACCCCATCACGCGCTCCAGCCATTCAACCTGCTTATCAATATCAGCCACAGCCATGGATACGTGGTCGATGCGTTGCAGGTTGACCACGCCGCCTCCTGCTTCTATCTCCTCGTGGCCACCCGGCTGGTTCGGCACGAACAGCTGAAAGAGGATGCCGCCGCTATCGCGCGGGTGGATGTACGTAAGCGTCCAGTCGCCATCGTTGCTGACGCCGCCGAACGGCTCGATGCCCTGGCGCTTCAGCTCGGCGACCGTCTCGTCCATGTCCTCGACTTCGGCCGTAATGTGGTGCAGGCCCGGCCCCTGCTGGTCGAGGAACTTCTGCACGAAGCTGCCCTCCCTCGCGGGTTGGATGACTTCGAATTCGATGCCGGTGCCACGCACCTGGCTCACCGAACCGCTGAAGTCCTGCCCCGGGTGAGCCTCCCAGCTGTGCTTGAACTTGAACCCGAGCAGACGCTCCAGCTTCGCCGACTGAGTCCTCCAATCGGCGGCTGCCATGCTGATGTGGTCAATGCGCTTCAACGGGATCAAATCGCGGCTCCAAATGGATGAGTGTGACAGCTATGGTACGGTGGCTGCGAAGGTCGCGACAAACGATGGCTCTTGATTCGGCGACGCTTATGGTGAACCCCGCGGCACGCGGAGTGCCGTCGCACTATGACTGGACACGCCCGCAGCGGTTCCTCCTGAAGCGCGGCATCGAGACCCGGCTCGTCATCCCATCATCGCCGGAGGATGCACGCTGCGAGGCGGCCCAATCAGCGCGTGCCGGGGACCGCTGGCTGTTCGTGGTCGGCGGCGATGGTTCGCTGCGCGTTGCGGCCGCAGGCCTCGCGGGCTCGCAAACGGCGCTCGCAGCACTGCCCATGGGCACCGTCAACGTCTGGGCCCGCGAAACCAGCATCCCGCCGAAGCTCAAGGCCGCCCTCGAAACCCATCTGTCCGGGCGCATCGAACGCATCGACATCGGGCGCGCCGGCGATGAACCGTTTCTGCTCATGGCGAGCGCCGGCTGGGATGCCGTAGTCGCCCGTGACGTCTCTCCATCGCTCAAGCGCAAACTGGGTGATCTCGCCTACGTGCTCCAGGGCATCAGGTCGGTCCGGCAGTTGCACGGCCAGCCGGTCGAGTGGTCGGCAGATGGACACCGGTCGCATTCGCACATCGCAACCATGGTCATCAGCAACACGCGGCTTTATGGCGGCCGTGTCATGTTCACGCCTGACGCCCGCGCGACCGATGGCGTCTTCGATTACGTCGCGCTCATGCCGCGCCACCCGGGCGACACCATCGGCCTTGCTGTGCGACTTGTCATGCGCCGCCTCTCACACGCGCTCCGCGTGAAAAGCGGCCGCGCGCGAGCCATCTCGATCGACACACCAGGCATTGCCGTCCAACTCGACGGCGACTACGTGGGCGAGACGCCGATGACGTTCACGATCGAGCCGAGAGCACTCGCCGTGAGCCTGCCCGGCGGCCCGCTCCCGGCTATCCTCGCTGCACCCGCTTTCGAACCACACGCTACGGACGGCGCCATGTGGCAACCGCAGCCGGCCTAATCGATTTTGTCACCGGTGCGCCTGTTGCCGGCAGCCTTGATGTCGCCTGGAACCACGGCGCGAAGCCCGCATCAGCCGAGCCGCCCATCCAGGTACACGCGTTCGACGAACACACGTTCATCCTTCGCCAGGGTAAGTGGGTGAGCCGCGAAGCGCCCTTCCTCTACCTCTTTCTCGGGAACGAGCGGGCGCTCCTGCTTGATACGGGCGCAACCAGGGACGCGGCCCAATGCCCCGTCCGCGAAACCATCGATGGCATCCTCTCGCGCTGGCTCGAAGCCCACCCGAGAGACGGGTACGAACTCGTCGTGGCGCACACGCACGGGCACTGGGATCACGTCGCCGGCGACCCGCAGTTTTATGGGCGTGCCAACACCCGCATCGCCTCCCGCGGACTGGCTGATGTGCAGGCGTTCTTCGGCCTCACCGGCTGGCCCGAACAGGTGATCCAGTTCGACCTCGGCGGCCGCATCCTCGATATCTTCGGGTGCCCGGGCCACCACCCTGCCTCGATCGCTGTCTTCGACGCGTGGAGCGGCTTCCTCGTCACCGGCGACACCGTCTATCCCGGCCGGCTTTATGCGCCGGACTTCGCCGCCTTTGTCGCGAGTCTCGACCGTCTCACTGCATTCGCGCACACCCACGGCGTCCGCCACGTCATGGGCTGCCATAACGAGATGACCACCACGCCCGGCCGCGACTACCCCATGGGAGCGCGCTGCCAGCCCTGCGAGCCACCCATCCAGATGACCGTCGCCCAGCTCGATGCCGTCCGCGACGCCGCCCGCCGCATCGAGCACAGGCCCGGCGTCCACCGCTTCGATGACTTCATCATCTACAACGGCCCGTGCCGGTGGGGAATGGCAAAGCTCGTGGCGCGCGGCGCCTGGATGCGCCTCCGCGGCGGCTGAGCGACAGGGACAAAACTTCCCGAGCGACCGTGACCACGCGCCCATGACGACGGGACAGCCGCCGCGCGAAGCTCCTCGCAGTACTTCGAGGAGGTCATTCAATGTCCAGCAACGTCAACACCATGAGCAGGAAGCCCGCTGCGTTCCCACGGTGGGTGCATGCCGCAGCGTGGATCGCGGGCGCACTCGCCGTCTCGCTGTTCGTCATCATCTACGGCGCCTACGGCGATCCACAGGCGCCCCAGAGCCAGAAGGACGCGGTGCCCTTCCTGGCCATCGTCGCTACGGCCGGCGCCTTCGTCCTGTTTGGCATCGTCACCCGCTTCGCGCTTCGGTCGCCCCATAGCGAGCGGTGGGCGCTCGGCGCCGCCGTCCTCAGCGTGGCGTCGCTGCCGGTTTTCTGGAGCGGCGCACCGATCCTGTTTGGCGCAGCCGCCGCAGTCACCGGCAAGACCGCCCGGCCTTCGCGCATGGCGGCGGCTGCCGTCATCATCGGGTGCGTCGCCGGTATCGCGGCGGTCCTCGTCACCATCGTCGGCAACGTCACCCATTAGAGCAGTCACGCAGACACAGTCGTAAGCTTCAGTTTCGAACGCCACAACACCGACGGAAGGCAAGCGTATGTCACGGGCAATCCAGGGCTCACCGGCAGCTGAACGACGCCTCGCGCTCCCTGCCATCGGTACTCCCATCGCGGTGCTGGCTGCGGCCGGAGCGGTCGGCGTCACGGTGATGTGGATAACGCTCGCGGCGTTGGACCACCGGATGTCGGATGCGATCATCGCGCTCGCCGCTGCCAGCTTCGCGATCATGGGCGCGGTGCTCGTCGTCAAACGAGTGGCGCTGCCCGTCGGCTGGATCCTCGTGATCGCCGGGCTATCGATGGCATCGCTGGGCGGCTCGCAAGAATACGCGCGCCACACACTCGAAGTCTCCCCGGGCAGCCTGCCCGCGGGAGATTTCGCGGCCTGGTTGAGCAACTGGTTCCCCATCGTCACGAACGGTTTGCTCTTCGGCGTGCTGCCTCAACTCTACCCGGATGGGCGGCTTCTCTCGCGCAGATGGCGTATATCGCTTGGCGCGGGCATCGCGTTCATCGTGTTGGCCGCGACCGGTAACGCGTTTCTGCCCCAGGACGTAGAGGGCCTCGCAAACGTCACCAACCCGTATGCTATCGCTTCGCTCAAGCCCCTCTTC
>JAFKFP010000352.1 GCA_017308185.1 bacterium
TGGATGTGGCGCCTCAACTGCGACTGCCGCAGCAGGTGCGTACTTCCTCGTAATCCCCAGGAACGCCTCGCCGTAGCGCTCGAACTTCACCTGTCCCACACCCGTCACCCGGAACATCTCCGTCCTGTTTCGAGGCAAGCGCCGGGCCATCTCGCGCAGCGTCGCGTCGCTGAAGATAACGTATGGCGGCACTCCCGCGTCGTCCGCCATCTGCCGCCGCAGCGCTCGAAGTTCCTGGAATACGCGCTCTTGTCCCTCGTCTGCCGCGGTGTGGGTCGATGGCGGCGCCATGCACGGCCCACAGTTCCCACATGAGGCTGCCACGCTCGTGTCACCAAAATAGCTCAGGATCCGCGCCCGCAGGCACGTCGCCGATTCCGCATACCGCTGCATCGCGTCGAGTTTGGCAATCGCGTGCGCGCGGTGCTCCTCGAGCGACTGCATATCGATCGCGGTTTCGCCATTCGGCCGTGTCGCCCAGACCATGTATCCCCGACGCTCGGCCAGCCCCGACTCCACCAGCGTGTGGATCGCGGCGTTTATCCCCGGCTCTCTGTCCGAAACCATCACGTCCCGCACGTGGACGCGTTCCCCACGTTCGGCCACGAGCGCGTGATACACATCCAGCACGCGGTTCGGTTCGGGATGGGATTGCTCAATGAAGAAATCACGGAGTCCCCGGTCGCGCGGCGCGAAATACAGGATGCATTCGGCTGGCTCGCCGTCCCGCCCCGCGCGCCCCGCCTCCTGGTAGTACGACTCGAGTGAATCCGGCATGTCGTGGTGGATAACCAGCCGCACATCGGGCTTATCGATCCCCATGCCGAACGCGTTTGTCGCCACGATCACGCGCAGCGAATCGCGCGCAAACGCATCCTGTATGCGCCGCCTATCGTCGTCGTCCATGCCGGCGTGGTATCGAGCACAGCGTATCCCCCCCTGCTGCAGCCGGTCCGTGAGCTCTTCGACCCGCTTCCGTGTCCCGCAATAGACAATCGCCGATTCGTCGCGGATCACCTTCAGCCGTCCCACGATGTCGTCCGCCTTCGCCGGCTGCGAAGTGACGCGCACTGTCTCGAAACGAAGATTTGGCCGGTCGAACCCCGCCACGTGCACGACCGGCTGGCGCAGCCGCAACCGCTCAACGATGTCGCTACGCACCCGCGGATCGGCGGTTGCCGTGAGAGCCACCACCGGCACGCCCGGGAGCCTGTCACGCAGTCCGCCGAGGTCGCGGTAGCTTGGTCGGAAGTCATGGCCCCACTGCGAAATGCAGTGCGCCTCGTCCACCGCCAGCAACGTCACGCGGATGTCGCGAAGCGCCGCCATGAATCCGCCCGACCCGAACCGTTCCGGAGCCACATACAGCAGAGAGATATCTCCCGCCTGCGCCTCCGCGAGGATCGCCCGCTGCTCCTCAGGGCTTACCATCGAATTGATCGCAGCGGCGGCCACGCCATTGGCGCGCAGCGCGTCCACCTGATCCTTCATTAATGCGAGCAGCGGCGAAACTACCAGAGTGACCCCCTCCGAGAGCAGCGCCGGCGCCTGGTAGCAGATGCTCTTACCCCCGCCCGTCGGCATCACCGCCAGCGTATCGCGTCCCGCCAGAACTGCCGCGATGACCGCTTCCTGCCCCGGCCGAAAGGCGTCATACCCGAACGTTTCGCGTAACACCTGCCGCGCGCCTTCGAGGGATGGCGTTGGATGCCCTGCGTGTACCGTATTCGATGAAGCTGCCACGGAAGGCCATTCTAGAACATATGAGCGTGCGAACGCTACCGCAGCACACCCAGTCACACGGCTACGTGCCTTCACCGGCCATTGCCACTTCCCGCCATACCCTGACGCCGTCCGAGTATTCGGGCAGGGGCCGTCAGTGTCTGGTCATCTCCGTTCCGCTGTTGCCGTGGCCGCGCTCGTAACGTTGATCTTCGCAGCCGCGTGCGGCTCGAACGCCACACCGTCGCCGGCGCACCAGCCGTCGACTCCGACATCCCACGCGATCGCAACCCCGGCCGTCGCATCGAGCACGACCTGGCTCTGCCGCCCCGGTATGGCCGCCGATCCCTGCACCCGCAACCTCGATTCCACGGCTATTTCCTCTACCGGTGCGGGCACCCCCGAACCGGCCTCGGTCGCCACCAATTCCCCGTTCGATTGCTTCTACGTCTACCCCACGGTGAGCACGGAAACGACAGCGAACGCCGACCTCAAAATCCAGCCTGCCGAAGTCAACGCCGCAGTCGAACAGGCGTCCCGCTTTTCGCAGGTGTGCGATGTCTGGGCGCCGATGTACCGCCAGCGCACGCTCTCGTCCCTCGCGAACGGTGCTGCCCTCGGCTCCGACCCGTCCGCCGATGACGTCGCCTACGAAAGTGTCCTGGCCGGTTGGAAGGATTACCTCGCGAACGACAACCGCGGCCGCCCCATCATCTTCATCGGTCATTCGCAGGGCGCCGCCATGCTCATCCGGCTCCTCGAAAGCCAGGTCGACCCCAACCCCGCCGTCCGCAAGCTGCTCGTCTCGGCCATCATCCTCGGCGGCAACGTCACCGTCCCGCAGGGCAAGGATGTAGGCAGTACATTCCATAACATCCCGGCCTGCCGCTCTGATTCTCAGACCGGCTGCGTCATCGCCTATTCGTCGTTCTTGCAGCAGCCACCTACCGATACCCTCTTCGGCAAGCCCGGCACGGGCGTCAGCCTCCAATCCGGCCAGACAGCCACAGCCGGGCTCCAGGTGCTCTGCACGAACCCTGCCGCGCTGGCCGGTGGCACGGGCGCGCTGTTGCCCTACTTTGGCGTGGGCGCAGGGACCATCGGGGCCACCAAACTGACCACGCCCTGGGTCAGCTTCCCTGGCCTCTACACCGCCCAGTGCGAATCCTCGGATGGCATCACCTGGCTCCAGGTACACGACCTCGGCACGCCATCCGACCCGCGCCCGCGGGCCACCGCCGCCCAGGGCGCAGGGTTTGGCATCCACATGTACGATGTGAATATCGCCCTCGGCAATCTTGTGGCCGATGTCCGGTCCGAAGAAGCCGCGTACCATCCCGGCTAGAGCGGATTCCCCTTCGTGTGCGAAAAGTGGCCGATATCGACACCCGTCATTCGTGGCCCGACAATCGAACCATGACCCTCGAAGCTGTCTCCCCGACGCCTGCCGCACCGGCGGCCGTGGCGCCCTCGCGTGAACCTCTCGTCTCTGTCCTTTATACGAGCGCACCGACAGTCCTGCCCGACATCGCACGTCTCATGGAACTCGCACACTTCCGCGACCACCTGCCGGTAACCAGCGAAACGCTTCTCAAGATCAACATCAGCTGGCAGCACTACTACCCTGGCTGCAGCACGAGTCCCTGGCAACTCGACGGCGTGATCCAGGCCCTCCGAAGCGCCGGCTACGATCGCCTCAAGCCCGTCCAGAACGGCACCGTCGTTGTTGATTCCCACGAAGGAGAAAAGGGCAATAAACACGACCGCGTCCTGCGCAGCCACGGCCTTCACAGTCTCCACCTCCAGGATCGCGGCGCGCGCTGGGTGCCGTACGCCCCCAAAGGCGAGATGCTCGTCCTCGATAAGGTCTTCCCCGATGGTATCCAGGTGCCCGAGGCGTTCTTCGGCACAAACATCATCCACATGCCCACCCTCAAGACCCACGTCTTCACGACCATGACCGGCGCCATGAAGAACGCCTTCGGCGGGCTGCTCAACAACCGCCGCCATTGGACCCATTCAGTCATCCACGAAACGCTTGTGGACCTGCTTCGAATCCAGCAGGAGATCCACACCGGCATCTTCGCCGTCATGGATGGGACCATCGCGGGCGATGGCCCGGGCCCGCGCGCAATGCGTCCGCACGTGAAGAACCTCATCCTCGCGAGCTCGGACCAGGTCGCGATCGATGCCACCGCCGCTACTCTCATGGGCTTCGATCCCATGTCCATCCCGTTCATCCGCCTCGCCCACGAGGCTGGCCGCCACATCCCCGGCAAACCGCGCCTCGGCGGCGGTGTTGATCGTGGCCGGATAGATGCGCTCGTAGCGCACCGTGGCGCTCGCACCCAGGCCCAGCGCGACCGCGCTGCAGACCTCCTTGATGCGCTGCTCCATGAGATCCTGCACAGTCGTGCTGAAGCTGCGCACCGTGCCCACCAGCGTCGCCTCGCCCGGCAGTACGCTGAACGCTCCCAGGTCGCCCGCCTGCATGGCGCAGATGCTGAGCACCGCGCTGTCGATCGCGCGCACATTGCGCGAGACGATGCTTTGCAGCGCCGCGACGATGTCGGAAGCCACCAGCACCACGTCCACCGTCTGATACGGATGCGCCCCATGGCCGCCCTTGCCGGAAATCTCGATGGTGACGCGGTCCGCCGCGGCCATCATCGCCCCCTCATTGAGGCCGACGGTGCCCGGCGCCATCATCGGCCAGTTGTGC
>JAFKFP010000353.1 GCA_017308185.1 bacterium
GATAGGGACGAGATCGTGGTGACGGGCCACCTGGTAGCCGGTGTCGTAGGCTCGCTGGAGTGGGCTGCAATAGACGCGGCCGATGCGCGCCGGCGCGAGGCGTTCGCCAACAGCTTCTGCCTGGCGCCGGCCGAGTTCGGAAAGCGGGGCGTCGTAAGCCTCGCCGAGGGGGATATTCGGGCGAAACTGCTGCTCGCCGTGCCGGACGAGCAGGACCTCGCACATGCCTTCGAACGACGATGCGAACGGGTCTTCGAGGTCGATGGTGCGGACACGGCGTATGGACATTACTGGTTCACCCCTGGCATGGCGACAGCTGCGAGATTCGGCTCCACGCGAGCAAGGTAGTCGCCCGCACGTACGAACGCCTTGAGGCCTGTGAGGAAGGCATCGAGGTCTTCGTGGTTCATTTCGACGAGGATACGGCGCGTGAAGACATCGATGCCGCGGCCAAAGCGGCCGCAGGCGTCATCGCCTGCAACCGTGAGGTGGTTGCGGACGAGCCGCCGGTCCGACTCGTCATCTTCGCGACGCATGAGGCCCATTTTGACGAGGCGGTCAACGATGCCGGAGATAGTCGGCGGAGTGACCGCGAGCCTGGTTGCGAGTTCGCCAGCAGTCACGCCCGGTGCAGCGCCCACCAGGAACAGGACGCGGAGCTGCGTCGTGGTGAGGCCAAGTTCGGCCCAGGCGCGGAACCGCATTGGGTCGAAGAGGTTCAGTGCCTGCGCGAAATGCCGCGCGGCAGCGTCGACGGCGTGCTCGGACTGGGGGACGGGAGATGTCACGGTGCTCCAGCGGTGTGCTCGTGTAGGCGGCTTGTTGTTGCGCAAGGGTATCAGTGTTGGGAGGTTGCCGGAAATACCGGGCAGTGGGTGCGCGCGTCACCCCACCGGCTGTCCGTCCGGTAGCGGTGCGCGTAGTACATTGGAACGGTGGGAATTGATATCGACCCCGGCGTGGCGGCACTGGGCAACCCCCGCTTGATTGAACGCATCGTGGCCGAAATGGACGGTGGCGCAATCCCGTTCGAGCGGTTCATGGAGCTCGCGCTGTACGAACCGGAGTACGGCTACTACCGTAGGCGGGGCCGCATCGGGAAGGAAGGCGACTTCGTCACGAGCCCATCCATCCATCCGATGTTTGGATGGGCGGTGGCGGGATGGTGCCGGTGGGTGTGGCAGAATCTCGGCGAGCCTGCAGAATTCGCGATTATCGAACCCGGCGCAGGGCAGGGTCAGCTCGCGGCCGCCATTCTCGACTGGGCAGAAGGACGCAGCGATGGCTTCCGCGACGCGGTGCGCTATATCGCAATTGAACCGAACGCGCCGGGGGACGATGGCCGAATCGAATGGACCACGCCGCCAATCTCAGCCGTCGAGGCGGGAGTTGTCGTGGCGAACGAACTGTTCGACGCCTTCCCTGTGCGGTTATTTGAAGCATCGCCGAGAGGCTCGGTCGAAATATACGTGCGCTGGGATGGCCAGCGCTTCGAGGAAGTACGCGGGGGCATCACGGCGATCGACGACGCGCCCGCCGATGGCCGCTTCGAGGTCAACCAGTACGCCTATCCGGCCATGTCGAGCCTGTGCGGGCTCGTCGAGCGCGGCGCTGTGCTGGTGTTTGACTACGGCTATCCGCAAGAGGAACTGTGGGCGGATTGGCGCCGCAACGGTACGTTGATGGCATTCTACCGGCACACGGCACACGAGGACCCCTACATCCATGTGGGCGAACAGGACCTGACATCACACGTCAACTTCTCCGAACTCGCGACGGCAGCGGAGGAGGCGGGCTACGCGGTGAGCGGGCCGGTCCGGCAATCGGCATTCCTCGCGAGCGTGGGAATGCCCGGACTTGTGGAGGCCGCGCGCGCTGACATGGCGGAATACTTCGCGCGCCGCCGCGCGGCCGAACAACTGATGGACCCCGGCGGGCTGGGAAGAATCAACGTGCTCGGGGCGCGACGCGGCTTCGATGGGAAGCTGCCTGGTTTCGAGGAGGAAGCAGAATGAGCGAGATAGAAACGACCGTGCGTAACGAACCGATCACTGCCGGCGAACAGGCGCCGGACTTCACCCTCCCCGCAATCGTCGACGGCGGAGAGCAGATCGAAGTGCGGCTATCCGACGTGTGGCCCAAGGGACGCGTGTTGTTGGTGTTCTACCAGGATGACGGCATGCCTATCTGCACGAGCGAGCTGAAGGCGTTTGCACAGGAATACGAGCTGTTGCACGGCGCGGGCGTCCAGGTGTTTGGGATGAACTCGAACGGGTTGGGCTCACACGCCAAGTTCCATGAGCGCGACCACTACCCGTTCCCGCTGATCAGCGACTTCTACGGCGAGGCCATCAAGCAGTACGGGCTCTGGGATGCGGACGAGAAGAAGTCAGCGCGCGCGGTGGTGATCATCGGCACGGATGGGAAGGTGGAGCACGTCGTGCCGCATTTCAACCCGGGGAATATTGCGGCGTTCGAAGAGGTGTTCGGCGCGCTGGGGCTGGCTTAGTGACCTGCCGCCGCCACTTCGTTACGAAGGCGGTCGATAAGCGGGTCGCCTTGCTCATACTGCTGGACGACCTCATCTACCAGGCGCTTTAGGTCGCCGCTGTCCGCGCCATCGGCTGCCGTGAAGGAGTCAACTTCATCGCCGACAGAATTGAGGATATGAATCGAGTATTCAGTCGGGGCACGCAAGTCGCCGAACGTCGACGGCGATGGACCCCGGACGATGACGGAGCCGCTGCGGGATGGATGGGCGTAGGAGCCCGGGAAATCTGTCCGTGTCCAACCGATGGCGCGCCGCCTCGTTTGAACAAGAAGCGTGTCTATGAGGTCAGCCATACGCGGTGTTAGCGGCCTAGCGGTGTTCATGGTCATCAGTATACGCCTGCAGGTCGGCCAATTCCGCACTGGCGGCGGAAGTCGCCTGTGCGATCGCGTGTAGTGCCACGTCAAGCTGCGCGAGGTCTGTGACTGAGGCTCTCGCGAGTACCCGGTCGGCATCGGAGGCCACGGTGACCGCCTCCACTAGCAAGTCGGCGAAGGATCCACTTGCCGGCCGATTGCGGCGTAGGAGGCTCTCAACCTCAGCTGCCTTGTGCCGCCATTGCGTCAGGACGCGGATGGCCTCGACGGTCCGGCCGTCAAACAACGCCTCTTTCAAAGCGATTTCGAGGCAGCGATTTCGAGGCTAAGGAGAGCGGGAAGTCCCGACAGCAGCAGGTTGCCGGCGATGCGCGCCTCCGATACCCGTATCGCATCCCGCGCGGCCTCCGCAGCGGACTTTGTCTTCTAAAGCTGCCATATCGTGATACCGATACCCACAATCGCCAACGCCAGGCCGACCCACGTCACAATAGTATCGGCACTCATCGAACGCGATTTTACCTTTACCTCGGGTTCTCGTCACAAACGCGATCACTCGTCCCGCAGCTTGAGCACCGCCATGAACGCTTCCTGGGGGATCTCGACGCTGCCCACGAGTTTCATGCGCTTCTTGCCTTCGGCCTGTTTTTGCAGCAGTTTGCGCTTACGCGTGATGTCGCCGCCGTAGCACTTGGCGAGCACGTTCTTGCGCATTGCGCGGATGGTTTCGCGGGCGATGATGCGGCCGCCAACGGCTGCCTGCAGCGGGACGTCGAACATCTGGCGCGGGATGAGTTCGCGCAGCTTCGTCACGAGCGCGCGGCCCTCGCGGTCGGCGTTCGACTGGTGGGTGATGAGCGAGAGCGCATCAACCGGGACGCCGTTGACCAACACATCGACCTTCACCAGGCGGGCAGTGCGGTAGCCGCTGAGCTGGTAATCGAGGCTCGCGTAGCCGCTTGTGGAGCCCTTGAGCTGGTCGTAGAAGTTCACCAGGATCTCGCCCATCGGGATCTCGTACGAGAGCAGGACACGCGCCTCGCCGGTGGATTGTTCATCTTCGGGTTCGAGGTATTCCATGCGCTCGAACTGGCCGCGGCGGGTCGTGACCAGTTCCATCACCTGGCCGATGTAGCGGCTCGGCGTGATGACGTCGATCTTCGCCCAGGGCTCGGCAATCTCGGCAATACGCGCCGGGTCCGGCAGGTCGGCCGGGCTATCGACGATGACCTCCTGGCCGTTGGTCGTCGTCACGTGGTATTCGACGCTCGGCGCAGTGGTGAGGAGGCTGAGCCCGTACTCGCGTTCGAGGCGCTCCGTAATGATTTCGAGGTGCAACAGCCCGAGGAAGCCGCAGCGAAAGCCGAAGCCGAGCGCCACGGATGACTCGGGTTCGTACACAAGCGAGGCGTCGTTGAGGACGAGCTTGGAAAGTGCCTCCCGCAGGTCCTGGTACTGGTCCGAATCTGTCGGGTAGATGCCCGCGAAGACCATCGGCTTCGCCTGGCGGTAGCCAGGGAGCGGTTCGCGC
>JAFKFP010000354.1 GCA_017308185.1 bacterium
CAGAAAGGCCTTTCCATCACGCTGGCGCAGGAGATACCCCTTCTGGAAGAGCCGGCTCAGGACCGTCATTACGGTCGTGTAGGCACGCGTCCGCTCGTCGCCTGTGAGCTCCTGCGCCACGTCCGCGACGCTGGCACTGCCCAGCCGCTTCACCACCTCGAACACCTGACGCTCGAGTGCGGGAAGAGACTGGGAGATCGATTGATCGTCGTTCATACCACCACCGTGAAGCCCTGGAAGAAGCGGAAGATTTCAATGAGTGCGCCGGTGAAGATGAGGATACCCATGCCTACCATCACGACGCCAGACGTGCCTTCAACCGCCCGCGCGTGACGGGCCAGGAACCGGCGGAGAGATGAGAGTCTTTCGAACGCGAGGGCGGCCGCGATGTGAGGGATGGCCATCCCCACGGCAAACGAGGTCAGCAGGGCAACGCTCCACCAGACATCACCGAACACCAGTGCCCCGGTGATGATGGCTCCGAGGACGGGACCAATGCACGGTGTCCAGGCGATGGAGTACGTGGCCCCAACGATCACCGAGCGTGCGTAGCCAGCGTGACCGTCGGCCGGAATGCGGACTTCGAACGAGCGGTCGAGCAGCGGGATTCGCAGGACACCGAGCTGCACCAGGCCGAAGGCAATCACGAGCGTGCCGCCAACTCTGAACAACAGCTGCCGGTGGTCTTGAAGCGCCAGGCCGGCAATGCCGAGCCCGGCCCCAAGGGCGATGAACACGAGCGAGAAGCCAAGCACGTAGAGGCCAGCGTGGGTGAGCCGGTTCCGCCTCGTGGCAGACTCCACCTCAACACCCGCCAGGTGGGCGAGGAAGGCTGGTGTCATGGCCAGACAACAGGGCGAGAGGCTATTCACCAGCCCCGCAACCAGCGCCAGGCCAAGCCCGGGGGCGGCGGTGTCGAAACCGAGCACCCAATCCACTAGCGGCAGTCTTTCGGATCGTGGTTACCGGCGAGCATCCCGTCCACGATGCAGCGCGCTATCTCTGGCTCGACAGCACCGATGCGATGATCGCGCAGTATCCCGGCGCCATCGACGAAGAACGTCTCGGGAAGCCCGGTCAGCTGATAGGCCTCGGTGACTTCTCCGTCGAGGTCGAGCGCGAGCGGGTAGTTGATTTGGAAGTCGGCCGCGAATTGCGAGACCGTCGTGGCCCGCTCCTGAAGATTCACCCCTACGATGCGCACGGAGTCGCCCCACTCTTCCTGCAGTTGTACGAAGTCGGGGACTTCGCGCCGGCAGGGAACACACCAGGTGGCCCAGAAATTGACGAGCACCGGTTGGCCGCGGTAGTCAGCCAACGTGAGGAGTCCGCCGTCAGGATCCACCAGTTGGAAGTCGGCTGCGGGCTTGCCGAGCGTAGCCCTACCGCCCGAGACAACCCCCAACTCGACATCGATCGGATTGCCGTTCAAGTCGGTGAAAACCGGAACGGTCGAGGATGACGGTTGAGACGAGCGGTCCCGCCAGTTCTCGACGAGGAGGATTCCCAGCACCACGATCCCGAGGGCGCCGAGGGTCACGGCAAGTTCCAGGATGGGGTAACCGGCCTTCCGAGGGCGGCGCACGTGCTCCTCCGGCTCTCCCCCGTTCTGAGCCGAGTCCTCGCTGTCGTTATCCCGCACCACTATCTCGATATCCAGGTCGCGCCGCCGTCCACACTGCGGTGGACGCGGCCGGCACCGCCGTCGCCGACCACGACGACGGTAAGGTCCATCGGGTCGTCGGGACTGACAGCGCTCACCATCACGGCACCATCACTTGGAGCGCTGCGAGCCTGCCAACTCTGGCCGCCGTCGTCTGAGAAGAAGAGTCCATTCTGGGTCCCGACGTAGACCACGTCAGCGTTCGTCGCTGACGCCGAGACGGTAAGTGGGGTCTCGACACCGGCCGCGAGCGCGAACGTTTTTCCGCCGTCTTCGCTGCTAAGCACTCCAGTGCCAGGGCTCGCGGCATAGAGCCGCACTCCCGGACCGGCGCTGAGGCTCATGATGTCGCCGGGAAGACTGGCCTAGTTCGCTTTCTCCCAGGTCACGCCGCCATCGGCGCTGCGGAAGATGCCAAACCGGACAACGTGGACGTACACGGTGTTTGGCTCGTCAGGAGCGGTTGTGAGGCCATGCAGGTCGGTGCCGGGCAACGCGGGCGACAACGCCTCCCACGTCTCACCAGCGTCATTGCTTCGGAAAAAGGTGTCGTGGCCTGCCGCGAAGACCGCAGTTCCGTCCACGCTTGCGAAGCCCATACCCATCGCGTCGTCGGTCTCTCCGGTGAGGTTCGTTTTCGCCCAGTTGCGGCCACCGTCAACGCTGCGCAGGACGCCGCCATGGTGGCCGTAGAGGACGAGGTCGGGATCCTCGGGGCTCACCGCCATCGAGTGGAAGTCCGGCGTGTTAAGGGCGGAGAGTTCGGTGCCGGAGCCGGGTTCGCCCGCAGTGCCCTCATCGCCCAACTGCGAAATCACGATGAATACGGAAATGACGAGAGCGATAACCAGCCCGGCTCCGCCGGCTATCCAGGTGACCGGTAGCCTTGTGCTGGACGTGCCGGCTTTGCTCCGCGTTTGCTGGGCCAGCTTCCTCCGCTGGCGCGACCTGGCGCTCACCGGCGGGCGTCCGGGCGCGGTTGGCCGCTCGCCACGGGTGCTGGCTGTTCGCGCCCTGCTGATGGCGTCGAAACGTCGTCACGGTCGTTCGCGTTCATCGAGCCGCGCATCACGAATGCCATCAGCAGCATCGAGAGCGGGCAGACCGCAAGTAGAAGAAGGGGTAGCGCGGCCAGCGCGAAGCCCGGCGCCAGCAGGAAGAGCAGCGCTCCTGCGGCAGCCAACACCGCCAGTACCTTCCAGTTAAAACACATGCCCAGCGCGTGGCGCATCATTCACACCTCCGTGGTTCTACTACAGAGTTTGTCGTAGACTAGCACTACCGGGCAAGACGCAGACCGGACGATAAAGAAATCTCAGGGGCGCACAGACACTGTGGCAGCGCTCCAGATCACTGGGCGCGCGGAAATCAGGCGTCGGTGACTGAAGCCGAAAGAGGATGATCAGATGGCAAGAGCCCTGGCCCAGCCCCAGGCAGGATCAGTCGCGGTTCTTCCGCATCTCCCCTGGCTGGCGGCCATCGTGTCGTTGGCTGCCGCGGGGATCCACTTCGCCGTGGCCCCGGCCCACTTCGAGGAGTATTGGCTGCTCGGATGGTTCTTCATCGCAACCGCCTGGCTGCAGGCGACGTGGGCGATCGCGCTCGTGGGATTCGGGACCCGGACGAGCCTTCTTATCGCCGGGATCTGCCTCAACCTCCTCGTGGTGCTGGTCTGGGTCTGGACACGTACCGTGGGCGTGCCTGTCGGACCCGAAGCAGGATCGGCTGAGGCCCTGGGATGGGTGGACGGAATAACGGCAGGACTCGAAATCGGAGTTATTGCCCTGGCCGCTGGCCTGCTTGCCGTGCAGCCAGCCGTCGCCCGTGATCGTTGGTCCGGCCTCTGGCTCGCGGTCGGGGGACTGGTGCTTGCCGTGCTCGTTGGCGCAGTCCTCGCGTCCTCCGGTGGCGACGAGCATGCTCACGACGAGACTCCTGGAGGCGCCCACGATGAGGCTGGGCATGCATAGCGATACACGGCTGCGTTGCCTCCGCGCTGCGGTCATCCTCGCGACGTTGGCCGCGCTGACGCTCCTTGGTTCTTCGTGCCAGGGCGACGAGGACATCTCGACCATTGTTCTCGGCGGCTCGGGCGTGGAAATCAATGGCCAGGCCTGGGACTACCGAGGCTCAGCCATGTCGCGCGAAATCGAGATGCCCGATGCCGTGCTCACCAGTACCCACGGCGCCGACTTCGATGTGAGGTCCGAGACAGAAGGTTTCGTCACGCTTCTCTACGTGGGATACACGCATTGTCCGGACCTTTGCCCAACGCACATGGCGGCGGTCGCTCGCGCGCTGAACGGTCTGCCCGCCGATGCGGCGGCCAGGGTGAAGGTACTATTCGTGACATCGGATCCGGAGCGGGACTCACCGAGCGTGCTCGATGCTTGGCTTGCGCAGTTCGACCCGTCCTTCATAGGACTGACGGGTAGTAGCGAGGATCTGGTCGCATTCCAACGAGACCTCGGCATGAACCCCGCGACAACCGAAGCCGGCGATCACGAGCACCAGGACTACAGCGTGAACCACGCCGGTTACGTGCTCGCGTTCCCGCCAGACAGCCGTCCCGCGCTGATCGCCTACCCTGCGGGCGCCGCTAGTGATGACTACGCGGCCGATCTCGTGACGCTAACGACCGGAGGGCGCTGACACCAGGGCGTCAGCGCAGGGGGATGCCTGCCGAGATCCGTCGGATTAGGCGTCAACGAGGTGTTGAAGG
>JAFKFP010000355.1 GCA_017308185.1 bacterium
GCCGCTAGCGACCTGCCGCTCGTCATCCCCGAGGTCCAGGGCAAGCTGGATGGGCTGGCCTACCGCGTGCCTACGCCGACGGTGTCGATCGTCGAAGTCGTGATCCTCACGGAGAAGGAGACCACGAAGGACGAGCTCAATGAGCTGCTCAAGGAGACGGCCGGCGAACAGATGAAGGGCATCCTCGGGTTCACGATGGACCCGGTCGTTTCGATGGACATGAAGGGCGACGAGCGTTCGAGCATCGTCGATGGGCGTTCGACGAACGTCGTGGGCGGCAATCTCGTGAAAGTCGCCTCGTGGTATGACAACGAGTGGGGCTACGCCTGCCGCATAAGCGACCTCTGCGCGTTCCTCGTGGAGAAGGGGCTGTAGAGCCCGGCACACGAGGAGCGGAATGGATGTCTGCACTACCCTCCCCGGCTGACCGGGGATGGTATTTCTTTACATGCAGTACGTCGAAGGGGAGCCCTTTGGCGTAAAGCTCATGTGCTATCGTTCTCGCCATCCTGATGCGGAGGACGAAACATGACTGAGGATGCCCGCAAAATGGTGGCCGAAGCGCTGGGTACGGCCATCCTGGTGTTCATCGCGTGCGGCGTCGCCGCGCTCTCGTTCGGTTTCAAAGCCACGGGCAATTCGGTTTCGGCGGGCGTGGTGGCAACCGCGCTGGCGTTCGGCCTGGTGCTGCTCGTGCTGGTCTATGGCATCGGGCCGATCTCCGGGTGTCACATCAACCCGGCCGTGACGATGGGCTTCCTCGTTTCGCGGCGATTCACGATCGTCGAGGCAGTGGAATACTGGGCGGCGCAGTTCATCGGCGGGATTGGTGGCGCTGCCCTGCTCTGGGCGGTGTTCTCGGGCACCGACAACTACCACGTGAAGACGCAGGGGCTCGGGGCAGACGGGTTCAACTCGCTGTCGATGACCGGTATCAACGCCGGCGGTGCGTTTCTGACTGAGGTCGTCCTGACGTTCGTGTTCGTGTACGTCGTCCTCGCAGTAACGGGCCGAATCGCGAGCTCCCCGGCGGTCGCGGGGATCGCGATCGGACTCGCACTGATGAGCGTGCACCTGATTGGCATCCCGCTGACCGGTACGTCGGTGAACCCCGCGCGATCGCTCGGGCCGGCGATCTTCGTCCGCGGCGATGCCCTCCAACAGGTGTGGCTCTTCATCATCGCGCCGCTCGTGGGCGGTGCTCTCGCGGCGATTGTGCACGAAGTGCTCGTGGGGACGGGTGCGGGGAGTGAGGGCGCGCCGCCGGAGGAGGCGGGGGAGATCCTGCGGTAGACCGTTCTTTCCTCGCGTAAGCGGGATCCCGCCGTATCCTAGAGCGCGGCGCAGCGTGCGGGCGGGCGCCGGGGAGGATCGTTGGCCGAGACGGGGATCGAGCGGAAGCGCCTGGCTCTGTGGAATTCGACGGGTGTAGTGCGGCTGCGGAGTGTCATCTTCACATGGCAGGTGGCCTTCGTCGCGATCGTGCTGCTCGGCGCGGGGCTGCGGCTGCATGGCATGAACTGGGACGAGCCTCCCGGCGCCCCCGGACCGCTGCAGATGCACCCCGACGAGCGGTTCCTCTCGATGGTTTCTAACAATATCGATTGGCCGAAAAGCCTCGGCCAGTATTTCGATACAAAAACGAGTCCGCTGAACCCGTACAACGACGGGCAGACGAACTCGTATGTGTACGGGACGTTCCCGCTGTTCATGGTGAAGGGTATCGCGACGATTGCGGGCGACGACCCTGCAGGCCCCGGCAACTCGTATGACAAGGACATCGTGTGGGGGCGGGCGATCACGGCGATGTTCGACACGATCACGATCATGCTCGTGTTCGCGCTGGGCTGGCGGCTGTTCAACCGCAAGGCAGGACTGGTGGGAGCGCTGTTGTACGCGCTCTCGGTGTTGCCGACCCAGCTATCGCATTTCTGGACGATGGACCCTTACGTGGTTTTCTTCGGCGCAGCGACCGTGCTGCTATCGGCGCTGGCGATCCCACGGGGCAGCCGAGACCACTCACAGCGGGCGCTGGTTGGCCTGTTCCTCGCGATCGGGTTATGCGTCGGGCTTGGCCTCGCGAGCAAAGTGACGGCGTGGCCGTTGGCGCTCGCACCGATTGTGGTGGTGGGCATCCGCTGGGGCATGCGGTGGAGACGGCTGGGGTTGGTGTGGCAGACGAAGCGCCCGGCCATCGGCGGGCACTGGACGACCGACGTGGCGTGTCTCGCGTTAAGCGGCGTGGTTTCGCTACTCGTGTTCCGTATCGTCCAGCCGTACGCGTTCACGGGACCGCACTTCTGGGACCTCGCCCTCAACCCACAGTGGAAGGCCGACATCCTGCAGCAGCTGAAGTTCCAGAACGGCGATGCGGCTTACCCGCCCTTCATCCAGTTCGCGGGGCAGACGCCGTACCTCACGCCGCTACGCAACATCTTGCTCTGGGGCCTGGGGCCGGGCATCTCTGCTGCCGCAGGCATCTCGCTCTTGGTTGCGACGGTCCTGATGTTCCGGCGCCGCGAGACGGCGTTCGTGTTGCCGATCGTGTTCGTCGCCGCAATCTTCGCGTTCCAGGGCGGACGGTTCGTGGCCTTCATGCGCTATTTCGCACCGATGTACCCTGTGCTCTGCCTGATGGCCGGTTGGGGCCTGGTCGAGCTGTGGCGTTGGGCACGCGATGCGGACCTTCGCGGGTGGATGGCGTCGAACCGCTGGCAGCGATGGACGGGGCGGTTCGCACGCGCCGGTTCGCCGCGCGTATTGCGATGGTCGGCGGGGGTCGCCATCGCAGCAGTGCTGGTTTACACCGCGTGGTGGGCGCTCGCGTTCCAGCACATCTACTCGCAAACGAACACCCGGATCGCGGCGAGCGAGTGGATGTACCAGAACATCCCGACCGGCAGCACCGTCACCGGCGAGTACTGGGACGACACGCTCCCCTACGCGTTGCCCGGGCAGCAGTACAACGCGTTCCCGCTGGTGCAGACGAACCCGTACGACCCGGACACACCGCAGAAGGTGCACAACCTGGTGTATGGCTCGCCCACGGACCCGAAGCCCGGGGGCGGACTTGCGAATGCGGATTACGTGATCATCTCATCGGACCGCGTCCGCGATACCGTTGGCCGGGAGGAGCGCACGTACCCCTCGACCATCCTCTACTACGAGGCGCTCGATAGCGGCGCTCTCGGGTTCGAAAAGGTGGCCGAGTTCACTTCGCACCCGACGTTCCTGGGGATCTCTATCAACGACTCGAGCGCGCAGGAGTCGTTCACGGTCTACGACCACCCAACGGTACGGATCTACAAGAAGACGCCGGCGTTCAACGCAGCGGCGGCCGAGAAGCTGCTCGATTCGGTGCAACCCGAGCGTGCGATACCGATGCTGCCCAAACAGGGCCGGGCGAACGCGCTGCAATTCACCGCCGAGCAGGCTCAAACGCAACAGGACGGGGGCACCTTCACCGACGTCTTCGCAGCTCACGGATGGACGAGTCACCTGCCATGGCTATGGTGGCTGGTATGGCTCGAACTCGCGGCGTTCGCGGCACTGCCGTGGGTCACATGGCTGCTTCGCGCCCTACCAGACCGCGGCTATGGACTCTCCAAGCTGCTGGGCCTGATCGCGGTGGTGTTGCCCGTCTGGTTGCTCGTCGCGTGGGGTGGGCCGCACTTCTCGATGGCACTGACATGGGTGGTGTATGGCCTGGTGTTGGCCACGGGCCTCGCCCTTGGGTACCGCCGCCGAGGATCGCTGCGCGATGATCTGCGCGCGCACTGGAAGGCGTGGCTCGCGATCGAAGGGGCGTTCCTTACGGCTTTCGGACTCTTCCTGCTGCTGCGCTTCTTCAACCCCGACCTCTGGTATAACCCGCAGGGCGGCGAAAAACCGATGGAGATCGCCTACCTTACGGCCATCTCGCGGTCGACCATTTTGCCGCCATACGACCCGTGGTTCGCGGGCGGCACGATGAACTACTACTACATGGGATGGTTCTTCCTGGCAGTGCCGATCCGGGCGTTGAAGATCCTGCCGGAGATCGCGTTCAACCTCGGCATCCCGACGTTCGCTGCACTTGATGCGGCGGTCGCGTTCTCACTTCTGTTCAACATGGTGGCCATGGGCGCGCCGAAGCGGGTAGGCAGGGCCGTGCGCGCGCAACCGTGGTTACGCCCGGCACTGTTCACCGGGTTGCTCGGCGCCATCCTGCTGATCGGTATCGGGAACATGGACAGCCTCGTGCAGACCATCGAGCGCTTCCAGGGCGTCAGCCACGTGCATGACAGCACCCCTGTGCTCGGAGGGGCAGTAGAACTCGTGGACGGGTT
>JAFKFP010000356.1 GCA_017308185.1 bacterium
CAGGCATCGCCGTGAGCGATGAACTCGGCCTCTTCGCCCATCCAAGACCGGCCATCATCGCGAATGACCGGGCGAGCGTCGTGCGCGCCATCGCAGACGTGGTGCACTCCGAACAGATCAGCGAGGTGGTCGTCGGCCTCCCGCTCTCCATGTCCGGCCGCGAGTCCGCGCAGACGGTCGAATCGCGCGCACTCCTGAAGGCACTGCAGGCGGCCCTCCATGTACCGGTAACCGGCTGGGACGAACGGCTCTCGTCATCCGAGGCCGCCCGCCGGGTGCCCTCGAAACGCCAGCGCACGGGCGAACTCGACTCTGAAGCGGCGAGCATTATCCTGCAGGCCGTACTCGACTCACGCCGGGGAGCAGCCATTTCGTGAACAGCCCGTTACTCGCGCCGCGCGCCGTGATTACGGCGTTAGCTGTCATCGTGCTGGCGCTGCTCGCCGGCTACCTCATCGGCCGAACCCCGGGCGATGTTGTTTCGAGCAGCCTCGACAAGGCCGACAGCGGCACACCCTCGGCGGAGACAGTCCAGTACACCCTCAAGGATGGTGAGACTGCCGCCAGCGTCGCTTCCGACCTTTCGCACCTGGGCGTCATCGATTCGGCGAGCCAGTTCGAACTCCTCGCGCGGCTCACGGGTGTCCAGGACAAGTTGCGCGCCGGCACCTACACGCTGCACAAAGGCGCTTCCGCGGCGATCGTCGTGGATAAACTCAGCCTCACGAGCGACCTCCCGGCGCTCCACGTGACCTTCCCGGAAGGCATCAGGATCGAGCAGATGGCCGTCCTGGCCGAAAAGGCCGGGTTCGGCACCCAGCAACAGTTCCTCGATGCGGTCAAGAATGCCAAGCCCCCGCCGGAGATAGCCGCCATGGAGCCGGCCGCCGGAGCGGTGCCCCAATACCGGCTCCAGGGGTTCCTCTTCCCTGACACCTACATCCTGCCCGAGGGCTCTACCGCATCCGACCTCGTCGCGATGATGCTCCAGACGTTCGTGGATAAGTTCACACCAGCGCTGCAGGAACAGGCCAGGCAGCACGGATTGACCCCCTACCAGGCGCTGACGCTCGCCTCGATCGTCGAGCGCGAAGCCGTGCTGGACAGCGAACGTCCCATCATCGCCGGCGTCTTCATGAACCGCCTCGCGAAAGGCGACACACTCGGCGCGGACCCGACGACCCAGTTCGCCGTTGCGCTCGACCCGGCGAACGTGGCCAAATACGGCTGGTGGAAGCAGGGCCTCAGCGAAGCCGACCTTGCCATCGATTCGCCCTACAACACGCGCAAGAACCCCGGGCTGCCGCCGGGACCGATTACGAACCCCGGGCTCAAATCGATCGAAGCGGCCTGCAACCCCACGAAGACGGACTACTACTACTTCGTGGCAGATTCGAAGAAGGGTGATGGCTCGCACCTCTTCTCGGTAACGCTCGAACAGCAGAACGCCAACATCGCCGCGCAGGGCGGACCATGAAACACCTCGCCGGCATCATCGGCTCGCCAGTCGCGCATTCGCTTTCGCCCGTGTTCCAGCAGGCAGCCTTCGGCGCCTGCGGCCTCGATGCTGAATACCAGCGGTGGGAGACCACCCCCGCGGTGCTCCCGGCGCGCGTAGCCTCGCTGCGCGAAGCACGGTGCCTGGGCGCGAATGTGACCATCCCATACAAAGAGCAGGTCATCCCGCTCATCGATGAACTCGGCGGCCAAAGCGCGCGAGTCGGTGCAGTGAATACGATCGTGAACCGCGGAGGCCGCCTCTTCGGGTTCAACACCGATGGGCCGGGGTTCATCGCCGCTCTGCGCGACGAGGCCTCGTTCGATGTTGCCGGCACCGACGTATTGCTTTCGGGCGCCGGTGGCGCGGCGCGGGGCATCGCGTTCGCGTTGGCCGAAGCTGGCGCCGCCCGCATTGCTATCTGGAACCGCACCGCCAGCCGCGCCGCGCGGCTCGCCGCCGACGTTGCCGGGGAGGCGCGTGGCGAAGTCGTTTCGCTCCCTGCGCCGCCTTCGGAGGCGCGCTACGATCTGGTGGTGCAGACAACATCGATCGGCATGGAGGGCGGGCCAGACCCCACGGGCGTGGCGGCCGGTCTCGATGGGGCGCGCCAGTCCGCGCTGGCCGTCGACATCGTCTATGCGCCCGAGGACACGCCCTTCCTGCAGGCGGCCCGGCGGCGTGGACTCCGGACACTGGGCGGGCTGCCAATGCTCATCCACCAGGGGGCGCTCGCCTTCGAACTGTTCACCGGCGTGCACGCGCCTCTCGAGGTGATGTTTGACGCTGCGCGCCAGGAATTGGCCCGCCGGTCCGCAGGGGCAGCGCGGTGATTATCGTCGGCGCCGTCATTGTGCTGCTCATCTTCCTCGTCGTCGGCTGGGCCGTTGCCACCGAGATGTTCCAGCAGCGTACCTGGCGCAACCGCGTGCGTTCGGGAGATACCGACATCATTGGCGCGCTCATCGAAGAAGCGCTGAACCAGTGGCGTCGCTCGCGCCCGCCGAAAGAGCTTCCCTCGAGCCTCTGGGCGGGCGTCCAGGGCGCACAGCTGGTCGCAGTCACCGCGGCTTCGGCCACGCTCTCGGCCGCTGCCGAAGCCTCGTTTCGCACCGAAAATGGCGCTCGCACCCAGGTGGCTTCGGCACTCGATGAATCCATCGCACTGGCCTCGAAGCTGATAGACATGATGCTGTACGATGTGCCTAACCTGCGCCTCGGCAGCGTGCGCGTCGATATTTACTCGACGTTTGCCGGCGCCGATGGGACGCCGGTACAGCAACCAATCGTGAGTTCGACGGCGCATCGCGCAATCGCCGATGAGTTGCCGTGGGAGAGCCTAACGCCAGCAGAAATACTCGGCCGGTTCGAGACGATCTATCAGGCGGGTGAGGCCGGCCGGCCAGTCGCGATCACGCTGCCGCCGATTGAAGGAGCGCTCCCCCGCCCCGCCGAAGAGGCCGCAGCGGAGCTACAAGGAGAACAGTTGAAGGACAACGACTGATGGGACAGTTCCGGATGCTCACCGCCGGGGAGAGCCACGGGAAGGGCCTCAGCATGATCATCGAAGGCCTCCCCTCCGGCCTGCCCCTCTCCGAGGCCGACCTCGCCACCGACCTCGCCCGCCGCCAGGGCGGCTACGGCCGCGGCGGCCGCATGAAGATCGAGAAAGACCACGCCGAGATCATGGCTGGCGTCCGGCACGGGTACACGCTCGGGTCGCCGGTCGCACTCTGGGTCGAAAACCGCGATTGGGCGAACTGGACCGAGAAGATGGCCATCGACCCGGTCGAGATCGAAATCGAACGGATCACGCGGATGCGCCCCGGCCACGCCGACCTCCCCGGCGCCATCAAGTACGATTTCGCCGACGTGCGGAACGTGCTCGAACGTGCCAGCGCGAGAGAGACTGCTGCGCGCGTCGCGGTCGGCGGGGTGGCCAAGCGGCTGCTGGATGAGTTCGGCGTCGAGTTCCACAGCCACACCCTCGCAATCGGTGGCGTGCGGGCGAGCGTGCCGGCGCAGGTCGACTGGCATGCCGTCGAAGAAAGCCCCGTGCGTTCAGCCGACGCAGCGGCGGGTGAGGCGATGGTCGCCGCCATCAACGCGGCCAAACCGGACGGTGACACTGTGGGAGGCGAAGTCGAAGTGCGCGTATCGGGCGTGCCGCTCGGTCTCGGCAGCCACGTTCACTGGGATCGGAAGCTCGACGGCCGCATCGCCCAGGCGATCTGCAGCATCAACGCGTTCAAAGGCGTGCAGTTTGGTCTCGGCTTCGATGGCACGAATCTCCGCGGCTCACAGGTCCATGATGTGATCCTGCCGATGGACCAGTGGCACGGCCAGCCCTGGCGCCACGCAACCAACAACCACGGCGGGATCGAAGGCGGCATCTCCACGGGCGAAGAAATCGTCGTGCGCGGGGCTGTCAAACCGATCCCCACACTCGCGCACCCTCTGCCGTCTGCGGACCTCGTCACCGGCGAAGAGGTGCTGGCGCAGTACGAGCGCAGCGACGTGTGTGTGGTGCCGGCAGCGGGCGTTGTCGCCGAGGCAATGGTCGCCATCGTCCTCGCCGACGCCTGGCTCGAAAAGTTCGGCGGCGACACGCTGGGCGAGATCCGTGCGAACTACGAGAGCTACCTCCAGCGGCTGGCGCCGCGCAACCTGCGAGGCGCCTAGCATGGAGCCTCCCAGTCCCACCTCGGCACGGAGCGCGCCATGAGTGCTCAGAAGATCTTCCTCATCGGCCTCTCCGGTGCCGGGAAGTCGACGATTGGGCGGCTGATCGCCGAGAACCTCGGCTGGTCGTTCGCGGACAGCGATG
>JAFKFP010000357.1 GCA_017308185.1 bacterium
CCGAGCTGCAGGCATGAGAGTTGCACCGCGTCTTCGCGAAGGAGCCCCGGCAGGTCGTCGCGCTCGCGGTATGCCTGGAAGTAGTTGAAGCAGTAATCAAACGAGGAATAGCGTTCGAGCGGCGTCCGTTCGTGCAGGTAGGTCCGCAGCGCCGTTTCGGTATCCACGTCTGCGTACTCTATCAGCCGCGGCGCGGAGCAGGGCAGGCGTACGGAATTCCACGCGCTCGTCAGTAGCGCGCACGTCAGTAAGCGCCTCGGGTCTCATCCTGCGATGCCGTCGCATCAACACCACCACCCCCGCGTGCCACCCCGCCCTTCCACCTCCCCGCACCGCCCCGACACCATCGACGCATGTCCTCGCCGCGACGATGCTGCCTTCGAACCCGCGCCGGAACGCACGTTAGCGCGCAGGCAACGCGCCGAGAACGCGCAACGCACGCGCCGATAACGCGCAGAAACGCGCTTTCACGCGAAAATCAAAAATCCAGCGCGTTGGCTGCGCGTTCGACGTGTCCTGGTGCCGTCGCAACGGCTACGCCTGTGGCCCGCTCATCCCGCCGTCCGGTGCACGGCCGCTGCCTCCACCGCCCGGGCGTGGCCACGCAGCCCCGCCAACACCCGGTCCAGGGCCGCATGAGTCTCGGCGGCGCCCCCTGCCATACCGCCCGGCAAGCCGAGGACCGGGACCGGCAGGCCGGAGGCCCTACGCAGGCTCCGCCAGGAACACGGGGATCGTGCGGCTCGTCTTCTTCTGGTACTCCGCGTACGGCGGGAAAGCCTCGACCGCCAGGCTCCAGAGCCGTGACCGCTCCTGCGCGTCCTCGACTTCCCGCACGTGCATCGCCTGCACCTGGTCTTTGTCGCGAATCTCCACGTCGGGGTTCGAGCGAAGGTTGTACACCCACACCGGGTTCTTCGGTGCCCCGCCCATCGAACCGACGAGCACGTAGTTGTCCCCGTCCTTCACCCGCATCAGCGGCGTCTTCCGGACGGCGCCCGTCTGGTTTCCCGTATTCGTGACGACGATGACCGGCATGCCGGTGTCACGAAGAGTGTTTCCTTCAGCCCCATTTGTGCGCTCGTACAATTCCACCTGGTCGCGGACCCAGCCGATAGGGCTCGGGATATAGTCAGCCATCAGTGCCTCCATGCGTTTCGTACCAATGATTATGCCGCACGCCCCGCCCCCGCCGTCAGCCGTGCCGAAGTCCATGGCACAACATGTGCCACGGCCGGATCGTGAAAATTCGAAACTGTAAAGACTATATTGACACAGACTTTATAATCGGCACGTGCTGGTTTACGGGGTCTTTCGAGCGCTTGCAAGCCGGTTTCAATCACATCGCGAAAACCGTCTTGTAAGGAAGGAACATGGGCTCTAGCTCACACTCGTCAGTTCTCCGTCCCGTCGCTATTGGTGTTGCATTACTTGCGCTCCTTGCCTTCCTCATCCTCAATCTTTCCGGCGGCGCCCACGCCGCGACCTTCCTCTCCGCCGACGTCACCGCACCCGACACGGGCGCTGGCGCCACGCAACTCGCCAGTCTCACCTGTGGTAACGCAGCCTCAACCCTGAGCACCGCGGCCCTGAACAACGAGAAGCTCAGTCTGCCCGTCGGGCCGCTCCTCTTCCCAACAGTCACCTCCAACGACCTCACCATCGCCACAGACGACAGCCCCGATTGCACCACCCTCACGCTCGAGGGCCACACGACGATCCTCGGCGTCAGCAACGTCCCCGTCCTCGTCGTCGGCCAGTGGTCGTCTTCCTCGTCCACCGATGGAGTCTTCACGGTCTTCTTCAAGTTCTCCAACGTTGGCCTCGGCAGCCTCGTAAGCGCCGGCTCGGGTCTCGGCGTCGGACTGTCCGATGCCTGGATCGCCGTCACCACTTCCAGCTCCGACAACACAGTCACCCAGAGCGCGCTGCCTCAGTCGGCGCAATCCTTCCTCAACGGTGACTTCACGGCCAAATCGTCCGGCATCACCTTCCGCGGCATCCTCGATTCCACCGGCGATCTTGCAGCCGGTCTCGACAAGCTCGGCGTCGATCCCACGAGCGTCACCCTGGATGGGTCGCTCACTGGCTCGCTCAGCGGCTTCAGTACGAGCGCCCCACCCACGGCCAGCGCGAGCCTCTCACTGAGCGCCAGCTTCTCGCTCAACGTCACCACGCCCGATTGGATCTCCTTCCCCGACCCGTTCACCCTTTCGCTCGACGGCAACAGCAGCGGCGACTGGACGATCAGCGCTTCCGGCGATGCCTCAGTCACCCTGCCAAACACGGACCCGGTGACCGTCAGCGCCACTATCTCACTCACGAAATCAGCCGGCGCAGTCACGGCCGGCCTCGATGTCACCGTCGGCGATGTCCCCAATGCGTTCGGCCAGAGCTGGCTCGAAATCACTGGCGCCGACCTTACCGCCTCGGTGAGTTCAACGGGCTTCAGTGCCGAACTCAAGGCCGGTGCGACCATCAGCGGCGATACCTACAAAATCGACGCCACCCTCGCCTCCGATGGTTCCGCCAGCGTCACCGCGAGCACCAGCGCGACAATCGATGCCAAGGACATCGCGACGAGTCTCGGGCTCGAATCCTGGCCGACTGACGCACCCGATCTGAGTCTCAGCAACTTCGTCGTCTACCTCGGCATCGACACAGACAAGCACGTCACCGTCAGCGCAACTGCTACAGCCACCCTGACCATCGGCTCCGCCGGCTCTTTGAGCGTCGATGTGCTCCTTCGCAACCAGACAGGCCCCGAGGGAGGCCTCCTCGTCGCTGTCCGGCCGAGCGATACCAACCTCACCCTCAACGGTGTGCTCGGCACTTCGCTTTCGCCGGATGTCCCGCTGCCCGTCGTTTCCCTCGTCTTTGCCACGAAGGCGCTCACCGCAGAGTCCAGTGACCTGGATGGTCCGACAAAGACCTACTTCCAGAAGGCGCTCTGCGATGCCTCCGAGCCGGACTGCGACTTTAGCCTCGATGTCCCGGCCGGTGTCGGCATCGAGGCGAGCGTGACCCTGCCCGACAGCATGGTGCAGATGTTCTGCACCATGCTCAGCGAGAGCACCTGTACCAACCCGTTCAGCGGTCCGATCATCATCGATGGGCAGATCCCGCTCTTCGGCGGCACGACCACGAGCCTGACGATCAAGCTCCCCGCCATCACGATAGCGAGCGGCGCCGTCCAGCAACTCTCCGCCGATATCTCCATCTCTGAGACTGACGGCAGCTTGGGATTCTCCGTCGGCGGCACGCTCCTGCTCTTTGCACCCGGTACCGGCGGCTCGGCCACCTGCCCTGATGGCATAACGCCGCCTAGCGGCGATGTCTGTCTTGATCTCTCCATCAAGGGCGCCCTGACCGTCGGTTCCGGCGGCGTATCGGTGACCATCACCGGCAGCCTCACGGGCGGCAACGCAACCTCCGGCTGGCAACTGCCGGACCCCGTCTCCTGGCTCACAATCAATGACCTCACAATCCAGATCGGGATCACGGCCGCGCCGGACCCGGGACTGACCCTCGGCGCCCGGGCCGCCGTCCTCATCGGCTCCACCGACCTCGAGTTCTCCATTGACCTCGAACTGACCCCGGAAGCGCCATGGGTGAACCTGCTCGGCATTTCCGCAGCGAGCGAAAACGGCCTCTCCATGGCCGACCTAAGGGCCGCCATCGTGGCCGCCAACGTGTCGGGTCCGAAGGGCTCGCTCGATGGGACCACCCAGGCCTACACCATTGCCGCCAACGATCAGATATCGAGTGCCGATCAGTACAAGCCCGTCATCATCGCCTGGCGCAATGGCGCACCCGTGCGCCTCGCCGACGTGGCTGAGGTGACCGATGGCCTTGAGAACAACAAGGTCGGCGGCTGGTACCGGGGCCAGACGGCCGTCATCGTGAACGTGCAGCGCCAGCCCGGCGCCAACGTCATCGCGTCCGTCGAAAAACTCAAGGCCGAACTGCCGCGCCTGGAGCGCAGTATGCCGGAAGGCGTCAAGCTCCACATCGTGCAGGGCCGCACCGAGACGATCCGCGCCTCCGTTCACGACGTGCAGTTCACGCTCATCCTGGCCGTCGTCCTCGTCGTCCTGGTCGTGCTCCTGTTCCTCAAGTCGGCGAGCGCCACGCTGATTGCCGGCATCGGCCTTCCCGTCTCGATCGTCGCCACATTCGGTGTGATGTGGCTGTGGGGCTTCTCGCTCGACAACCTGTCGCTGATGGCGCTGACCATCGCGGCCGGCTTCGTCGTCGAGGACGCCATCGTTATGGTCGAGAACATCGTCCGTCGTCTGGAAGAGGGCGAAGATCCGTTCACGG
>JAFKFP010000358.1:0-4281 GCA_017308185.1 bacterium
AATCAACAAGTAGAGGATGACCGCGACGACCAGCACGGCCCACACGCTGTTGATAGTTGAAACGGCGGGGCGGCATGTTAGCCAGGAGCACCGCGCTGAGACCGCCGAGGTCTACCCCCGCCTCCATAGTGGTGGTCACGCTCAGGACATCAACCCCTTCCGGCAGTGCGTTTTCGCCGCCCACGAATACCTCCTGGAAGCGCCGCTGGCGGCCCGGACGCTCTGCCGCATCGGTTTGACCTGTGAGTTCTTCGCAATGCATACGGAACGGTCGTCCCTCGAAGCCAGTGGCGAGGCGGCGGTAATAGTCTTGTTCACGAGTAAACTGTTCGGCCACGAGCGTGGGTGGGTGCGTCTGGCCGGACGGGCGGCAGTCGGGACAATACCGGTAGTCAACGAGAAAGATGGCCCGACACCGTGGGCACCTATGCACGCGCGAAAGGTTCGCAGGGGGTTGCTCCAGGCTGAGTGCTTCAGGGCGGAGGAAGAGACCCGATTCGCTTGAGATACCAGCACCCGAGTCGACGAGTTCACGCGTCACTGCTTTAGGCGCGATGCCGACAGCACCTAAATATGGTGTGACAACCTGGCGCGGGAGGTTGTCGTTGGTTCCCGGATGGTAATAATCGCCACGCGTGTGCCGACCCCGTACCCCAAGCATCCGGATAATCGCCTCTGTCGCGAGCACGAGGTCTGGTTCTGCCGCGGGCGTAGGGCGATACGTTATGCGACCTTCGCCAAGCCCTTCGAACCCACGTGCCATGTGATGGAACGCGGTGAGCAGGATCTCGGCTTCAAGCATGGCACGTAGCCGCTGTTCTTGCTGCTGCTCTTTCGGGTCGCTTAAGGATCGGCGTTCGGCCCCGACTGCGCTCCAGTTGTAGAGCCGGTGCCACGGCTTCCCGGCGTCATAATCGACCCACGAGGACTCGAAGGAAGCACCGCCCGGGCAGATACCCCCGTCAAGCAGCGCCCGGTCCACGGCCTGCGCAATTCGCTCTATCGGCACCCGGCCCGGGTAGTCTCGCAGCAGACGCTCCCACTCCTCGCGCGCGGATGGATTGCTCACAGGCAAGCCTAAGGCCCAACCCAGCGCTTCGGCTCGCACCACCTCGCCCAGCAAGTCCGTGATCCCAATGCGGGCCGAGCTTTGCAGGCTGAGGACCGCGGCATGCAGGGCTGGGTTGAGGGCCGCCAACTCGGTCACGCGTTGTGGGGCAGCCGCCGTTATCTGGTGCGTAAAGGAAAGTAGCTCTGGCCAAAATCGTCGAAATGCGTCGAGCAGAGCCAGACGCACCATGTCGCGATAGTGGTCAAGTTCGATGCCGGCGCCCAGCTTGGCTGCATCCTGGCGGCTGTCAGAAAAGACCACCAGCTTGCGCTCGACGCGCTTGTTAGCTGGCATCTCGCGGAAGAGACTGGCGGCGAGCACCTGGGCGCCCTTCTGAAAGCCGGTCCGGTGAGGCCGAATAGGCGATGGGAAGCCCTTCTTGCGGCGCCGGTAGTCGGTCTCGCAGCGTGGGCAGATCGACGGCATCGCGGATGTCTCGCTGTCTGCGTTCGTGACGTGGTACACGTATCCTCGCACAAATCCGCCACTGGCTTGCGGTGGAGGGGCTTGAAGCCTACCCGATTGCTTGTCCAGTGCGGCACGTCGCCACGAGCAACGCTTGCCGTCCTGCTGCCAGTCGACATCGGCTGGTTCGTCGTTGTCAAGAGTCGGCCAGAAGACGGCGTACGCTTCATATCTTCGTTCCAGATCCGAACGCTCAGGTGCTTTTTCGAGGTCGGGCTGGTCTGCGACGAGGAATTCAGGACGTTGCGGCAAATCCGTCTCGACGCGATATCCGCCGAGGAGCACATCACCGCACACTTCGCAAAGATGCAGATCCAGGACGCGTGCTCCACAACCGCACGTCAGCTGGTGGGCCGTGTGCAACGCGCCTACAGGTGCGACCGCGCCTCCCCGCTGCTCACTGACTGTGAGGCAGCCCGGGTCAATGCATGCCCAGAGTCCCTGCAGCGAGTGAAAGAAAAAGTGTCCGCGCATAGGCAGAAGCGCGCCTGCGGGCCCCTCCGCGGATGCGACGGCACGAAGCAGTCCGCGGAGCGCGTCGCTCACGGTCCTTTCGCGAGTCTCGCCAGGAAAGATGGCGCGATCCACAACATCGGCTCGCGCGGCGCGAAGCTCGCCATTCTCGCCTACAGAAAGCACACCATCGATTAAACCGTCCACAGATCCCGAATCCTCGAGTGCCTGTGCTAGCTCTACCTTGCGGCCCGTCAGTGCGCGGGCCAATTCACGCCCTGCCGCGATCGTTTCTGCTTCAGCTTCGGCAGTCGGGAGTTCGTCCGAGTGATCCCGATAGGTGGCATATCGCGAAAACGCGGGTGCATGCGCGGCCAGCACGCGGCGCTTGCCGTCGCGCGGCCGATGTAGCGGTGCGTTTATGAAGTCGAATCGGTCACGCCCGAAGAACTCGCGCAAGAAGCGGCGGCCGGCATCTCCCGGCTCGAGGCTCGCTGTCGTCGCCATAATTCGCAGCTTGGGTGATTCGGGCTCGAGCCCAAGGCGATTGAGGAGGAGGCGGACGACGTACGCCACTTCGGTGCCTGGCGTGCCGCGGTAACTGTGTAGCTCGTCGACGACGAGGGTGAAGACTCGTTCTGGATGGCCGGGCTCGGCCAGCCACGAGCGAGTGGCATCGAACATGCCCGCTTCGACTTGGCGCATGAGCATGATGTTCAGCATTGAATAGTTGGTGATGAGGATGTCCGGCGGCGTCTCCTGCATGTCCCAACGTGACCACATCTCGCCACCGTCTACACGTGCGTAATGGAACGGCACATCCCGAAGTTCTGGATCATCGCCGGATGCTACGCGGACGGCTGCGTGGTCGCGTTCCATCTGCCTAAGCGTGTCCCGCAGGCGTTCCGTGGAGGCGCGCGAGATCACCCCGCTGACTGGCGTTTGGCCAGTGTACCGGCCAAACGTGATGCGGTTGCCCCCACGTTCGCGATCCAGCCAGTTATGCGTGCCATCCGTGTCGAGGGCCATGCGCAAGCGTCGAAGCTGGTCTTCCACTAGCGCGTTGAGCGGGTAGAGCACAACGGCGCGCATCGCTGCGGGCCGCGTGGTATGTCCCCACTGCGACGTGCGCTTGCCACTTCCGTCCCACCAACGCCATCCAGCGGGACGGGAGGTGGCCGGCCTCCACGTTAACGAATCGCGCGCCAGCATCGCGAAGAGCGGAAGCAAAAAGCACTCCGTTTTACCTGAACCCGTGCCGGTCGTGACGACGATGTCGCGCTCGTCCTTAAGCACGGTGAGCAGGCTTCGCCATTGATGCTCGAAGAGGACGTTGTCGCCCATGATGCCACGCCCCAATGCAAACAGTCCGGCGTACTCATCCGGAAGCGCGGCCTCCGCTTCACCAATCGTGTACTGTGACGGCACATAACGCGGCAGCGGTTCGATGAGAGGTGGACGCCGCAGCACTCCATCGCGCATGACCGCGCCGTCGCGCTCGGCTTCAAGCGCGGGCCAACGCAGCGGGAAGGCGCTCCGGATATAGAGCCGGTACATCTCGTCGAGCCGTTCGAAGCTGCCAATTAGGTCATCCACTGGTGATTTCGACCTCCAACTGGAGCGGCGAACGAAGCAGGTTTAGCAATTCAGGTTCAATCGACGTGTAGACAAGCCAGTTGCCGGTTTCGTCGCGCTCTGGGAGGACGCCCGACGAGAGCACGAGTGAGCGTTCAAAAATCTCCGGCCACCGCCACTCGAGAGGCACCGAAAGCTGCTTCTGGGCTTCGTCGAAGCTGCATGGTGCCGCACCAAATTGACGCACCCGGGCGAGAAATCGCAATCCGTACCATTCGCCGCGCCGCCATTGCAGCTCCGGTGAATAGTACAGGTGGAAGGTTCGTGGATGCTCCCCGGGCCCGCTGAACTCGTAGAAGCCAGGCTCGCGTCCGACGGTCGCGACATCCTCGAATACACCGCCATTCATCCGCCGAGCCGTGAAACTTATCGGATCGAACGCCACGGAGTCGAGTGATTCGGCCCACCGACCGATTGGCGGCAGGACAGTGGCCAGCGCCTGGTCTGCGTGCGGCACAAAGCGGATGCAGAGATCATCTAGATCGCCCGCCACCGCCGCGTGGACCACGAACACAGTGGGCCCGGCACCCCGTGGTTGTAACCACTCTTCGGTCCGAAAGCGTTCTCGTAGACACTGCTGCATTGCAACATCGCGAGCGCCTGCCAGGACGAAGCAC
>JAFKFP010000358.1:4297-5463 GCA_017308185.1 bacterium
AACATCCTTAATGCTCGAAGAGCACGTCGAGTGTCCATTTCGATCCCGAGGGCGCGGCGTGCAGAATCGAGCGTCGAGAACGATCCTTCCCCGTGCGCCGACATCCACCACAACAGCCGATCAAATCGTCCCGTGAGCTCGAGGTCATCGAGTCGAACGATGTCGTCGTCCTCCTCGGCGAAAGGGTCGCCGGCGTCGGGAAGTACCAACGGCTTGTACCGCAACCGCCGAGCGAACTCTTCGACGCGTATATCTTGGCCAACCATCGTCCTAATCTGCTCTCGCGGGAACTCACCAAGCACGGCGCCGTGCCACGACCTGTGCGCGATTGCGGCGAAGAATCCGTCGAGCGCGGCGCGATCACCGTGGTCGTCAGGGTCAAGGTGGCCAACGAACAAGTAGAACTCGACGATGCGGTTCCCGCGGCTCTTCTCATGGCAGACGCGTGGGACGAGCTTCCGAAGCCCATGCGTCTGCGAGACGACCTGGGAAATCTCGGATACGACGTCGTCTGGCCTTCCTCGGCACTGTATTCCTCGATAAGTAACATTCATGGGGACACCATCCAAGCCCCCTCAATGGATACTCCACTGATGTTTGTTCTCAGGGGCTCGCCCGGCGCGCGCCTTGTCAGTCCATCCCACGAGTCGATCCGCACGAGCCGTGCGTCCGAGCGCTCTCCGCTGGTCTCGGCTTCGATGCGAAATGCGCCGACTCGATTCCAGTTCAATCCTTCCACCGGCTGGTTAACCACGAATGGCGCCTCGTAAATAGAGCTGCCTGTGTTCGCCTGAACAATGATACGGCCGCGGCCCTCGAAGCCGTGAACGACAACCTGCGGTCCACAGCCCTCCAGCCACCCGCCCGATGGCGAGCGCAGACCGCCAAATACGCTAAGGGACAGAACGGCACGTGGCCGTAACTCTTGGTAGAGCTGTGCGTTTTCGGTGTACACGCCGTCCCAAGCTTCTGACACAGCGAGGAAGCCGTGGAACTCAACCCAGCCGGGTATGGTGGGCCGCAGGTCACCTTCCCAATCGACTAGGTTCTCATCCTTGAGCAATTGGAGATCTGGGATCAGGGACTCTTGAGCGAGCAGGATGAATGGCTCGCCAAGGCGCGGCGGACCCCATGAGGCGAATAGACCCGACGATGGGTCTTCAGGC
>JAFKFP010000359.1 GCA_017308185.1 bacterium
GAGGGAAGGTTCGAAAGCCCCGCAACGACTGCGCGCTCTTCCTGCGGCACCACCCCCATCACATACGATTGGCGCAACGGCATCCCAACGCGCTGGATCATCATGCGGACGAAGTACACCGCCCCTGCCAGCCAGAAGTGCGGTGCGAGCACCATCGGCACGATCATGACCGCGGCGATCGTGCGGGTCGTGACGATCGTCTTCACAACCCCCAGCCTGACGGCGATGCGCGCAGCACTCAGGTTTGAAGCCATCGATGCCACGTTGATCAGCGCGTAAAGCGTGCCGACGGTCCCCGGGCCCGCGTTGAAGCGCGTGTAGAACCAGTACGTGATGAACGGCCCGAAGAAGCCCACGGCAAGCCCGTTCATGCCGTTCGTGACGGTGAGCCGCAGAAGCAGCCGCCACGATTTGCGTGGCAACGTGATCGGCGTCTTTCGGCCCTTCTCCACAGTTGCACGGCGTGGCGCGATGGGCAGCGGCAGCAACGCCGCGGTGAGGCTCACGAGCGACAGCACCACGAAGGCCGGCCGGAATGATTCCAGCTCGCCCATCCCCGCCGCCTGGGCGAGATCGGGGATCCATGCCAGCATCCCCACGCCCGCGACCGCTCCCAACGATGACGCGAACGCTACCCGGCCGAACAGGCTGTTGCGCACCTGCGGCTGCACCGAATCGGCCAGGTACGCCTGCTCCGCCGGTTGATACGGTCCCACGCTCCCGCCCGACGCCCCGGCGCCTCGCCCGAACGAGCCTGCAGCCGCCGCCACAAAAATGACCGCAGGATTCTGCGTCAGCGCGAACACCGCGCCCGCGAACGCCGCCAATAACGGCACCCCGATGATGAACGCCTTTCGTCCCAGCCGGTCCGACAGGAACGCCACTGCGCCTGTCAGTATGGCCGAAATGACTGCCGTCACTGCAAACAGGATGCCGAGTTCGCTCCCATCGAACCCGAGCTTCGCCAGATAGATAGGTGCAACCACTCCCGCGAGCGCCCGCCCCGAACTCATGAACGCCCGCGCGAGGATCAACAGTTGCATGTCGCGCGTCATCCACTCCGGCGCGAACTGCCGGTGCACGCGGCCTCGGCTGCCGTGCATTCCGTCTCCCGAGAATCGTGTCACGATGCATAGTGTACCGCGACATTAACGCTCACGCGAAGGATAAGGCCAGCCAGTCGATTTGCCCCCCACGGATCGCGGCCGGGTAAGGAAATCTAGACGCGCCCTCATGCTCGGTTTGGTAAAGTGGCGTTGTCCCGCCGCCCACCAGAACGGTTTGCCCATGCGAAACGACCACCGACCGCGCTCCACACGGACGCCCCGGCCTCTCGCTCCGACACCACTTTTCGAGAGACAGGACGGCCGCGTGGCGTGGCCGTCCCGGCGTGCGAGAGGTTGGGCGTGATGTCCGGCGCACGGCCGCTTGAGCAAACGCAGGCGCGAAATGACTCATTGCGGGCACAGCTCACAGGGCCGGTGCGCGCATTCCTCCAGACTGAATCCGGCAGTGCCGGGCTCCTGCTCGCCGCGACCATCGTCGCCCTCGCCTGGGCCAATTCGCCGCTCTCCGAGCACTACTTCAACCTCTGGGCCACCGACATCTCTGTCCATGTCGGCAGTCACGCGCTCGATATGGACCTCCACCACTGGATAAACGATGGCCTGATGGTCGTCTTCTTCTTCGTGATCGGCCTCGAGCTTCGCCACGAGATCTCCGTCGGTGACCTGCGGCAGAAGCGGCGCCTCGTGATCCCGATGCTTGGCGCCGTCGGCGGCCTCATCGTTCCTGCCATCCTCTATCTCCTTATCAGCCCCTCCGGCGCCGCGAATAACGGCTGGGGCATCGTCATCGGCACCGACACCGCGTTTCTGCTGGGGGCGCTCGCGTTGGTAGGCCCGAGAGCATCCACCCAGCTGCGCGTCTTCCTGCTCAGCATGACCATCGGCGATGACCTCATCGCCGTGGCGATCATCGGCGCGGCCTACTCAGATTCGCTGCACGTCATCGCCATCCTCGTGGCCGTGGCCTGCCTCCTCTCGATCGCCTTACTCGGGCGGCTCGGAGCGTGGCAGAACCTCGCCTATCTGGTGGCGGGCTTCGTCGCGTGGCTCGCCACCGTCAAATCGGGCCTGCATCCGTCCATCACAGGGATGCTCGCAGGCCTCCTCGTCGTCTCACATCCGCCCCGGCGTGACGCTCTCGACCGAGCCGCCGAACTCTTTCACAACTTCCGCCAGGCGCCGCTCCCACATGCCGGCCGCTCCGTGAGCCGTGGCCTCCAGCGAGCCGTGCCCGTCAACGAACGCCTCCAGGAAATCCTTCACCCATGGACGAGCTTCGTTATCGTCCCGCTCTTTGCATTCTCGAACGCTGGCGTTGACTTGCGCGGAGGCCTGCTCACGGATTCCTTGACTTCAGGAGTGATGTGGGCGGTCGTCGTCGGGCTCGTGGTCGGGAAGCCCATTGGCGTGGCCATCGCTGCCTTCATCGGGGTGCGCTCCCGGCTCGGCGAACTGCCACGCGGCCTCGGCCCCGGCCAGATTGTCGGCGGCGGCGCGCTCTCCGGCATGGGTTTCAGCGTCTCTATCCTCATCGCCAACCTCGCATTCAGTGACCCGCTCCTTCGCCAGGAAGCCATTGTCGGCGTCCTGCTCGCCTGCTTGCTCTCCGTCATCACCGGATGGCTCGCGTTCAAGTTCGCCGCGCTTGTCCTCCGCGAACAGCCCGCCCATCTCCCCACGGTCCTCGACCCGCCCGTCGACCCGGCGCGCGACCACATCCGCGGACCTGCCGACGCCCCCCTCACACTCGTCGAATACGCCGATTTCGAGTGTCCCTTCTGCGGCTCCGCCACCAACGTCACGCGTGAGCTTCGCGCCCGCTTCGGCGGCCGCCTTCGCTATGTGTTCCGCCACCTCCCGCTCGCGGACGTGCACCCCAACGCCGAACTTGCCGCCCAGGCGGCCGAAGCAGCCGCCGCGCAGGGCAAGTTCTGGGAGATGCATGCGCTCCTCTTTCAGAACCAGGACGAACTCGAACTCGAAGACCTCATCGGTTATGCCGGGCGCCTCGGGCTCGATACCGAAGCCTTTACGCGCGCCCTGAGCGATGGCACATACGCCGAACGCATCGCCGAGGATGTGGCCAGCGCCGAAGCCAGCGGCGCGCGCGCGACGCCCACCTTCTTTATCGGCGACCGCCGCCACACCGGCCCATGGGATGCGCAGACCCTCGCGCGGGAGCTCGAATCGCTTGCAGGCGCCGCGCCGAGCCGCGCTGCGCGCGGCCTCACCAGGCCTATGCCCGGCCCCCGCCCCTGATGCCCGAACCCCATTCTTGACATCTCCATCGCCGCACCCCACGATCGCAGTGCCGCCGATCCCATGGACGGCGAGCTTGTTCTGGGACCCAGACAATAGTGTCCGCCTGGACCCGCGTGGCCGGTACGGACAGGTTCGCAGCAGCCCCGCCTCGCGGGCTCCCGCTATCCCTGCCCCGCCACCCGGCGGGCGTTGTTGTTAAGGGTAGTGAGGGGAAGAGCTCGTGCGGACGATGCTCGCAGGGAAGATTCACCGTGCCACGGTGACCGAGGCAAACCTCGATTACATGGGGTCGATCACACTCGACCCGGACCTTATGGAGGCCGCCGGCATCCTGCCGTACGAGCAGGTGCACGTCCTCGATGTCACGAACGGCAACCGCCTGGAAACCTACACGCTCGTGGGTGAGCGCGGGGCCGGCCAGGTCTGCATCAATGGCGCAGCAGCCCACCTCGTGCGCCAGGGCGATTGCGTCATCATCGTCGCCTACGAACAACTCACCGCCGAAGAAGCCCGCAACGCCAAGCCCCGCCAGGTGTTCGTCGACACCAACAACCGCATCACCAGAGTCATCACCGATGCCAGCCGTGCCGCGCTCGACCGCGAACTCGTTGGCGTCATCTAGAGAAAGGAGACCACCACATGGCTCGAATCTCGATCCACAAGCTGCGCGAATGGAAAGCCAACGGCCACCGCTTCGCCATGATGACTGCTTACGATTACCCCGGCGCGCGTCTCCTCGAACAGGCCGGCGTGCCCGTCCTCCTCGTCGGCGATACCCTCGGCAGCGTCGTCCTCGGTTACGACAGCACCGTGCCTGTCACCATCGAAGACATCCTTCACCACACCCGCCCCGTCGTGCGCGCTACCGAAAAAGCTATCGTCGTGGCCGATATGCCCTTCATGAGCTACCAGGCCAACGCCGATGACGCCGTGCGCAACGCCGGCCGTC
>JAFKFP010000360.1 GCA_017308185.1 bacterium
CCGATGACGAGCACCCGCATGTTGGCGAGTTCCCGCGCGAGGTGTTGCAGCAATAGCAGCGATGGCTTGTCGGCCCAGTGGATGTCGTCGAGCACGAGCACGAGTGGCCGCGCGATGCTCGCCGCGCGGATGAAGCTCGTGAACGACTCGAAGAGGTGGAACTGGGCCGCTGCCGGGTCCCCGATGGTCGGCGGCTCGGTGAAACCCACCACCTGCCGAAGCTCAGGGAAGAGCACCGCGAGGTCGCTGCCATCCGCCGCAAGCACGGGCGTCAAAACGCCAAGGTCATTCACGGCGCCCCATTGGCGTCCCACCTGCACCCAGGGATGAAATGCTGGAGCCCCCGCGCCCTCGTGGTTGCGTCCCCAGAGCACCTGCGCGCCGCGCACGCGCGCGTAGGTCTCCAGCTCCTGCGCGGTGCGGGTCTTGCCGATGCCCGGCTCGCCCACCAGCATCACCACCGAGCCGCGGCCGGTGAAGGCGTCGTCGAAGGCGGAACGCAGCCGCTCCAACTCCTTCTCACGCCCCACGAACACGCCGCGCGCCAGGCGGTCGAGCGGGTTCGCGCTTGAACCTGTGTGGCGGCGCGAGGGCGCGGTGGGGTCGACCTGGTCGAGCAGCGAAAGTACCTCCTGTGCCGAGGCGGGCCTATCCTGCGGCGCCTTCGCCAGCAGCTTGAGGACGAGGTCTTCCAGCTCCGGCGGGCAGCTCTCGCTCTTCCATGACGGCGCGACGGGCGGGGTGTTGATGTGCTGGCTGATAATGGCGGTCGAGTCATCGCCGAGGAACGGCGGCTGGCCCGTGACCATCTCGTAGAGCATCGCGCCGAGGCTGTAGAGGTCGGACTGCGGGGTGACGTCGCCGCCCAGGGCCTGCTCGGGCGGCATGTAGTTGACGGTCCCGACCATGAAGCCGTGCTGCGTCAGCCGCGAGCGGTCGATGGCCACCGCGAGGCCGAAATCGCCGATCTTGGCCGCGCCGTCGGCGGTCAGCCAGACGTTCCCCGGCTTGAGATCGCGATGCACGACCTGGCTGTTGTGCGCGAACACCAACCCTCGCGTCACGTCCTTCGCGATTTCGAGCGTGCGCTCGATGGGGAGCGGGCCTTCGTCCTTTTCCAGCAGCCCTTCGACATCGCCGCCGCCCATCAGTTCGGTCACGACGTACGGTGCGCCAGCTTCCTCGCCGATATCGAAGATGCTGACGATATTCGGGTTCGAGCCGAGCCTTCCCATGGCCTGGGCTTCGCGTGTGATGCGCTGGCGGCCGGTGTCGTCCAGCCCTTCGGTCTTGATCAGCGCGAAGGCCACGTCGCGGTCGAGGGTGGCATCGTGCGCGAGGAAGACGCGCTTCTTGCCGCCTTCGCCCAGGAAGCGCAGCACCCGGTAGCGGCCGCCCACGAAGGAGTCGGGGTTGGCGGCTGGCGGAGCGATGCTGGCCGCAGATGGCTGGGGAGGAGCAGCAACTGCCTGTGCGGCTCCGGCTGCGCCGTTGGCGGCTGCCATCTCGAGGTACGTGAGCGCATCCTGATTCTCCCGGTCGATCGCCAGAGCCGCTTTCGAGGCGCCTGCAACGCGCTCCCAGGCGTGTGCACTGGCAGCCTCGTCGGCGTCATCCAGAAAGGCATCGAGCCGTCGCTGCATTCGTTCGCTGAGCAAGTACTTCCACCCACGGCGTCGAATCCGCGCCCAACATCCCATCCATGACGCCGATCCCGAATCATAGTCCCTTCAGTCGCCTTCTGCCATCGGGCGCCTCTGTGGGGGCGATGGGCTCAGCGAGCCTGTGACGACGAGCATCCGTGAGCAGAAGGTGCTATCCATGCAGCCTGGTCCTCGTCCTTGCGAGGTGCATCGATCGGAATCGGCGGCGGTCGTATCCTCGTGAAACAGGGGGTTACTGGTGATTTCGAGTATCGTGCTTGCGGCGGGGATGTCGACGCGGATGGGAGCGCCCAAGGCGCTGCTGCCATGGGATGGTCAGCCTTTGCTGGCATACCAGGTGCAGCAACTGCGGGAAGCCGGAGTTGACGAAGTAATCGTCGTTCTAGGAGACGATGCGGACGAGATTCACCGCGCGATCAGGCGGTCTGACTGCCGCGTCATGCTCAATGCGCGCTTTCAGATGGGTCGAGCGGGTTCGCTCCGGGTTGGGGCCAAGGCCGTCGACCGTGATGCCGACGCCATCGTCATCGTGAATGTCGATCAGCCACGGCCTGCCGCGTTTCTGCGCGCGTTGCTGGAGGCGCATCAGCCGCCAGCACTGATCACGAGGCCTGTGTTCCAGGGGCGGCATGGACATCCCATCGTGGTGGCGGGCGAACTGCGCGGCGAACTCCTCGAAGCAGACGATGACAGCCAGGGATTACTCGCGGTGGTTAACCGCCATCGTGATCGGATGGCAGAATGCCCGCTCGATGACCTCACACTGCTCGACATCAACACGCCAGATGCCTACGAAGAGGCGCGGCGGCGGTTTGGGTTAGGGAGCTGATGATGGCTGGCGAATCCGCCAGCAAGCCGATTAGAGCCGTGGTGTTCGACCTCGACGAAGTACTGCTCGACCGCGCGCGCGCCTGGCAATATGCACTCGAAGAAGGGGTGGCGATGGCATGCGGACGGCGAATAGACGGTGGCCCGCTTGTAGAGGAGTACCTGCGCAGACCATGGAAGCACGCGGTCGCCGTGGTAGTTGCGGACGCCGCACTGAGGGATTCATGTGAGGCAGCGTGCGAGCAAATCTATCAGCGTGGCGCGCAGAAGCGGCTGCTGGTGCACGACGGCGTGGGCATGGGCCTAGATTGGGTGCGATCGGCCCAGCTTCCGATCGGCGTGATCAGCCGCGAACCGCACAGTGTCGCGCTGAAGCAGCTTCAATCGACCGGGCTCGATCGGTTCATGGCCGTGCTTTCGCCGACGGCCGCGGGCGTGCCGTGGGACAGCGGTGCGCGTGTGAGCGAATGCATCTCGTACTTACAGTTCGAGGCGCGGCAATGCGTGTTCATCTCCGGTGACGACTGCGACCTGGAGGCGGCGGAGCAGCTAGGGTGCCAGGGGATGCTTGCCGCCTGGGCCGGACGAGGAGGGGGATCCCGCCCGGCCGTGACGACACCAGCGATGCTTGGTCCTGCTCTTACGGCGCTGGGCGCCGCGGGGGACTAACGCAGCGGGCCAAGCTCCTTCGGTTGCACCAGCTGATGGCAGCCGGGGCAGAAAGTCGTCCGGCGAGCAGAAAGAAACTGCAAGTCGCAAGAAGGGCAGACGACGATTGATCGGGTGAGTGTTCGTTCCACGTTGTGAACTCCCATCAGGTTCTAGCCATACCATCGCCTGTCCTGCGGAGGCGAGCCACACCTATTTTCATATTGGAGCTGCGACATCCATATGTTTGGGCTATGGATGTACGCAGATATCCCATGCCTCGATGGCTCGCACGCTCACCATCAGCAAGCACTATCAGTGGCCACGGCCTGATCCGTCAGTTTGCTGTTTCAGCTTCATCGCGGAGCCTTGCTGCGGCATGACAGCTCGCATATCGCATTGGCCCCGTTCGCTCACAATCGGTAGGCTGTAAGCATTACGAAACCGCAGACGGGGAGTTCAACGATGGTGACGAGGGTCGGAATTAACGGATTTGGCCGCATCGGCCGCCAGGTGTTCAAAGCGATCAGCGACCGCCACGGCGACCAACTGGAGGTGGTGGCGATCAACGACCTGGTACCGGTCGAAACCAACGCGCTGCTCCTCAAGTACGACAGCAACTACGGCCAGTGGCACCGCGACGTGCGTGGCGAGGCCGAGGGCATCGTCGTCGACGGCCGGCTGGTGAAAGTCTTCAGTGAGCGCGACCCCGGCGCCATCCCGTGGGGCTCGGTGAACGTCGACATCGTGGTGGAATCCACCGGGTTCTTCACCGATGCGACGAAGGCTGCAGCACACCGCCACGATTCTGTGAAGAAAGTCATCATTAGCGCTCCGGCGAAAAACGAAGACATCACAGTGGTGCTCGGCGTGAACGCCGACCAATACGACCCGGCGAAGCACCATGTGATTTCGAACGCGAGCTGCACCACGAATGGCCTTGCGCCGGTCGTGAAAGTGATTGTGGACAACCTAGGCGTGCAGAAGGGCCAGATGACCACCATCCACAGCTACACGAACTCGCAGAAGATCCTCGACCAGGCAGCACCGGGCGACCCGCGCGAGATGCGCGCGGGCGCCATGAACATCGTGCCGATG
>JAFKFP010000361.1 GCA_017308185.1 bacterium
AGCCCTCAGGTTAAGCGAGCCCTGTTCCCGATCGTGGACTTCTGGGCGCGCATGGGCGTGGATGGCTTCCGCCTCGACGCCGTGCCGTACCTCTATGAACAAGAAGGCACCAGTTGCGAGAACCTTCCTCAGACGCATGCGTTTCTGCGTGAACTTCGCGCGCATCTGGATGCCCACTGGCCCAATCGCATGTTCCTCGCTGAGGCGAACCAATGGCCAGACGACGCGGCGGCCTACTTCGGCGATGGCAATGAGTGCCATATGGCGTACCACTTCCCGCTCATGCCCCGCCTCTTCATGGCAATCCGCCAGGAGGACAGGTTCCCGATCGCCGAGATTCTGGAGCAGACTCCTCAGATTCCCGACAGCAGCCAGTGGGCTCTCTTCCTTCGCAACCACGATGAACTGACGCTCGAAATGGTCACCGATGAAGAGCGCGACTACATGAACCGCGTCTACGCACGCGATTCGCGAGCCCGCATCAATCTCGGCATTCGGCGCCGCCTCGCACCCTTGCTCGGGAACAACCGGCGCCTCATCGAACTCATGAACGCGCTGCTCTTCTCTATGCCCGGCACGCCCGTCATCTACGGCGGCGACGAAATCGGCATGGGCGACAATATCTACCTCGGTGACCGCGACGCGGTCCGCACCCCAATGCAGTGGAGTGGCGACCGGAATGCCGGGTTCTCGCGCGCCAATCCACAGCAGCTTTACCTGCCGGTCATCATCGATCCGGCCTATCACTACGAGACTACGAACGTAGAGGCACAGGACGCGAGCCCAACGTCACTCCTCGCGTGGATGCGGCGCCTCATCGCCCTGCGGAAGCGCTATAAAGCGTTTAGCCGCGGCTCAATGCAGCTGGTCGACACCGATAATCGCAAGGTTCTCGCGTTCGTGCGCCGCCACGAGGAAGGCAATCTCCTCGTGGTCGCCAACCTCTCCCGCTTCGTGCAGGGTGTCCATCTCAACCTCTCGGCGTTCGCCGGGGCTGTCCCTGCCGAGTTGTTCGGTGGCACACGGTTGCCCGCGCTTGGCGACGCGCCTTACTTCCTCACACTCGGCCCACACACATTCTTTTGGTTCGTCCTCGAAGAAGAAGCCCCCGTTGTGATGCCGTCTGCCACGCCGCCAGAACCGGCAATGATCACCGCGCCTCGCTCGTGGGATCGCGTCCTGACACAACCCGCACGCCACGCACTCGAAGCTGCCCTCGTTCAATATCTTCCCCGTTGCCGCTGGTTCGGTGGCAAGGGCAGAAGACTCCGGGCGGTAACGATCGCATCATGGGCATGGGTTGGGCGCCGCGGCCATCATGACTACGCGTACACGGTGCTCCGTACCGACTTCGCCGAAGGCGAGTCCGAACGCTACGCGCTGCCTCTCGCTGCCGTTACCGGCGATGAAGCGTTTGCCGTTGAAACCCACTTTCCATCCGCCGTCGTTGCACGCGTCCGCACCGGTGCCGATACGCCCGACAGTCTGCTCGTCGATGCCACGGGCACCGAGGGCTTCTTGCACGCCGTTGCGGCCATGCTTCGCGCCAACCGCTCGGCGGATGGAAGCGGCGGCACGCTCGCGGCCTCCACATCGCGTGAGTTCAGGGCATGGAAGCCAGGCCCGGACACGCAATCCATTACGCTCCTACGGGCCGAACAGTCCAATACCTCCATCAACTTTGGGGGCCGCTACATCTTCAAATTGCTTCGCCGGCTTGAAGAGGGCGTCCACCCCGAGGTTGAGATGCACCGCTACTTTGCGGCATCGGCGGAGCCGGTGAACACCACGCAACTTGTCGGCACCCTCACGTTCACCGAAGGCCGCCAGGCAATGACGGCCGGCGTGCTTGAAACCTTCGTCTCCAACGAGTGCGACGGGTGGACTCTCATGCTCGACGAGCTGAAACAGTTCCTCGATGGCGTCGACCCCTCCGAGGCGCCGCCTCACGTGCCCGCGCTTGGCTGGCGCGAACTCGCTGCTCTGACTCCGCCCGATGCGCTCATCGAGCGCGCATCAGTCGCACTCGGCCACGCCCGGCTGCTTGGCATCCGCACGGCCCAGATGCATCGCGCACTCGCTGCCCCTACCGACAACAACGACTTCGCCCCCGAACCGTTCATCCCGTTTTACCGCAGGGGCCTCGCCCAGGGCCTCCGCGGCAGGAGCCGTTCCGCTTTCCGCGCCCTTCACCAGCATCTCGCCCAGCTCCCCAAAGAATGGCGCCGCCAGGCCGAAGAAGTGGCCGCCCTCGAGCCTGCAATCGTCGCTCGCATGGAGGCGATCGGCCGCCGCCCGGTTGGCGGGCGGCGTACCCGTACGCACGGTGATTTCCACCTCGGTCAGGTCCTCTTCACGGGCAAGGACTTTGTGATAATCGATTTCGAAGGCGAGCCCGCCAGGCCGCTTGGCGAGCGGCGAATCAAGCGTTCCCCGTTGCGCGATGTCGCCGGAATGATCCGTTCCTTCCACTACGCCGCAATCGCGGCCCAACGCACGACCATGCCGCACGTCGAGGCAGACTCCGAAGACGCCGCCGCCGCATCCGACTGGGCGCGCGTCTGGTACCGTTGGATGTCGGCTGCCTTCGTGGCTGCCTACATCGAAGGCACCCATGACACCGGCGTCCTCCCACGGGACGAGGATTTCAGCTTCGTGCTCGACCTCTACGTCCTCGAAAAAGCCCTCTACGAACTCGAATACGAACTCGATAACCGCCCCGACTGGGTCAGCATCCCGCTCGAGGGCATAATCGAAACCATGGCCGCCGCCGAATCAGAGTAGGCGCTGTCCCGAAAGGATGCCCGATGGCTCAGCCTCTCCCCGGCTCATCCGCTACGATGCTTGGCGCCGATGACCTCCATCTCTTCAATGAAGGCACCCATCATCATCTCTATCGATGCCTTGGCGCCCACCTCCGATCGGTTGCCGGCGCTGAAGGCGCGTCCTTCGCCGTCTGGGCCCCCGATGCGGAAGAAGTCTTCGTTGTCGGCGATTTCAACGACTGGGATCCCGGCCGTGATCGATTGACACCGCGCGCCAGTTCCGGCATCTGGGAAGGCTTCATTCCGGGCGTCAAACCCGGCCACCGGTACAAGTACCAGATCAACTCCAGGTACAACGGCTATCGCGTGCAGAAGGCCGACCCGTTCGCGTTTCGTGCCGAAATGCCACCCGATTCTGCATCCGTCGTGTGGAATCTTGAGTACACCTGGGGCGACGAGGCGTGGATGACCTCTCGCGCCTCTCGGAATGGACTCGAGGCCCCGATGGCCATCTACGAGCTGCATCTCGGCTCGTGGGCGCACGCTGACGACGAACACCGCTCCCTCAGTTACCGTGAACTCGCCCCCCGCCTCGCTGACTACGTCCTCGATATGGGCTTCACACATGTCGAGTTCCTCCCGCTTGCGGAGCACCCGTTCTACGGGTCGTGGGGTTACCAGGTGAGCGGTTACTTCGCCCCCACCGCCCGCTACGGCACTCCGCAGGATCTCATGTTCCTCGTTGATTACCTTCATCAGCGCGGGATCGGCGTGATCTTCGATTGGGTACCATCCCACTTCCCGCGCGATGAACACGGCCTCGGCTACTTCGATGGCACGCACCTGTACGAGCATGCCGACCCCCGCCGGGGAATCCACAAGGATTGGGACAGCTTCATCTTTAACTACAGCCGGAACGAAGTGCAGAGCTTCCTGCTGAGCAGCGCCATGTTCCTCGCTGATGTCTACCACGCCGACGGCATCCGCGTGGACGCGGTCGCTTCCATGCTGTTCCGTGACTTCGGCCGAGAGCCGGGGAAGTGGCAGAACAACGCGCTGGGCGACCGACGTCACCTCGAAGGCATCGCCTTCTTGGCGGAGTTGACGGAGGCCGTGCATCTGGATCACCCCGAGGTCCTCCTGATCGCGGAGGACTCGAGTTCCTACTGGGGGGTCACTCGTCCGCTCGGAGAAGGCGGCCTGGGGTTCGACCTGAAATGGAACATGGGCTGGATGAACGACTCCCTTCGTGCGCTGGCTGCAACGGCGCAGGGGCGAGCATCCGGGAGCGATCTCGACCGAGTGCTGAACTCCCCGAGCGAGGAGAGGGATGTGCTCGCGCTCAGTCACGACGAGGTGACGCACGGCAAGGGCTCTCTGCTCGGGCGCGCCGGTGGGGATACTCCCGACGGGCATCGGTTGCTGCGCGCCTACCTCGCC
>JAFKFP010000362.1:0-2912 GCA_017308185.1 bacterium
TGCGTCTGCTCCACGAGACCGTCGTGCTCCAGCGCCGCCAGGTACGAGGCGGTGCGCGCACGATGGGCAGGTGTCAGCGCGCCTGACAGTTCATCCGTTGTCATCGGGGCGCCGCTCCGAAGTGCTGCGACGATCCGTCCGCGCGCAAACCGCGCCGTGTCTTCGAAGCGGACTGGCCGTGTTGCACGTGCCTGCTCTGGCGGACTGCCAATTTCGCGCCACCGGCACGAAGCGATGAGCGGGCAGGTGTCACATGCGGGCTTGGACGCGCGGCAGACAACCGCTCCGAGGTCCATGAACGCGAGGTTATGGTCGCGAACGCCACGGCCTGGGAGCAGCTCTCTGGCGCTCGCCGCAACCGCAGCGGCGCCGGCCCCGTGCATGCTGGCAACCCCCTCGACAGCCCGCGCGAGCACGCGTCCGACGTTCGTATCCACCACGCTCGTCGGCTCACCGAAGGCGAAGGACCGTACAGCCGCGGCCGTGTACGTTCCAACGCCGGGCAACGCACGCAAACCGGTCTCCGTTCGTGGGAGGCGGCCGCCACGCTCTTCAGTGACAATGCGCGCTGTACGCTGGAGATTTACTGCGCGCCGGTTGTAGCCAAGTCCACCCCATGCCGCGATGACGTCAGCGGTGGCGGCGTCTGACAGCTGTGGGAAGCTGCGCCACCGCTCCATCCACGCGAGGTAGTACGGCACGACGCGCTCGACCTGCGTCTGCTGCAGCATGAACTCCGAAACGAGCACTGCGTACGGGTCGCGTGTGAGCCTCCAGGGAAGCTCATGGCGCCCGTAGGTCCGATACCAGCGCATGAGTGGCCTGAGATCGATCGCGGGGGCACGCGTGCTGCGCGTCACATTAGATCTCGTCGGGTTCGTCGTCCTCAGCGTGATGGCTCGCCATCGATGGCACGATAGCCATGTCGCGCCCGTTCTCCCTGCCCCGGTTGCTGCTCGGGATCTGCCGCAGACGCTCGCCCAGCGCGGCAACATCCGCTGCCTTTGATCCCGCGGGAACGATGACGGCCGCCGTCCCCGAATCCCGAAGTACGCGGAGCTCAGCGATACTGGCGTCTACCCCGGCGGTAACCATCAGGGGTGTGGAAGCGAACGAGGCCACCCGCACCAGTTCGAGCTGTTGCATGAGCGTCATGGCGCCGGATGCCGCCTCCATGAAGATCCCATCCAGCCCCAGGGGCCCAAGCGCCCGGAGCGTTGTGTCATCAAGGCTATCGTCACCGCCCTGTGCGATGACTTGCCCCATTCGCTCGGTGTCGACGGCCGCTGCATCCGTAGTGCCGAGGGCGCTGACGACGAAGTCGCACCCACCCTCATGGAGCGCGTCAGCTGCAGCCGCATCGAGGGATTCTACCCACGCGCCAACGGTCGAATCGGTCGCCCCGGCCGCGGCAATCGCCTTTCCAGGGTCCTTGCCTCGCACGATCACGATGTCCGCCCCGGCTTCCAGTGCTGCCTTGATGCCTGCCGCATCCTCCGCGAGCACGCCGAGCAACATTGCCCGCGGCTGCTCCCGATGTGCCCCGAACCCGAATCCGCCGGCATCGCGCCGCTGTATCTTCGTAATTTTCTTCGAGAGTTTGCTCATCTTCTGACCTCCACGGGACTCGCTCCTGCCGCAGTGCACCGCTTCACATCCAGCCTAGCGTCTCATCGGCTACCTGCGAACCCGTCTACGTCCCCTCCTGCCAACTTGTGAGGTACTTCTGTTGCTCGGCGGACAGTGTGTCGATCCCAACGCCCATCGCCTGCAGCTTCAGCCGCGCGATCTCCTCGTCCACGTCGTGCGGCAGCTGGTAGACCTGCTTCTGCAACTGTGCGTGATTCGTCGCGATCCATTCCATGCCGAGCGCCTGGTTCGCGAACGACATGTCCATCACGGCCGCCGGGTGGCCTTCCGCCGCGGCGAGGTTCACGAGCCGCCCTTCGCCGAGCACGAACAGCCGCTTGCCATCGCCGAGCCGGTATTCTTCCACGTGTTCGCGGATGCGTCGTTTTCCCTCGCTCATGGCGCTCAGCGCTTTGAGGTTGATTTCGTTATCGAAGTGCCCGCTGTTCGCGATGATCGCGCCGTCCTTCATCGCCTCCATGTGCCGCTGGTCAACTACGTTGCAATCGCCGGTGAGAGTCACGAAGAAGTCGCCCTTCTTCGCCGCCTCGTCCATGGGCATCACTTCGAAGCCATCCATCACGGCTTCGAGCGCGCGCACCGGGTCCACCTCGGTCACGATGACCTTCGCCCCGAGCCCGCGCGCCCGGTTCGCTACCCCACGGCCGCACCAGCCATAGCCGGCCACCACGAACCACTTGCCGGCCAACAGCACGTTCGTTGCCCGGATGATGCCGTCGATCGTCGATTGACCTGTCCCGTAGCGGTTGTCGAATAGGTGCTTCGTGTCCGAGTCGTTGATCGCCACGATCGGATACCCGAGTGCTCCTTCGGCCGCCATTGCCCTGAGGCGGATGACGCCTGTCGTCGTCTCTTCCGTGCCGCCAACCACGCCCGGGAGAAGATCGCGGCGGTCCTTGTGGAGCGTGGCAACCACGTCTGCACCGTCGTCCATGGTCAGCTGCGGACCGTGCTCCAGCGCCTGGTGGATGTGCCGGTAGTAGGTTTCGTTGTCTTCACCACAGATAGCGAATACCGAGATCCCGAAGTTCTCGACGAGGGCCGCCGCCACGTCGTCCTGTGTGGAAAGGGGGTTGCTCGCACAGAGCCGCAGTTCAGCCCCACCATCGCGAAGCGCGATCGCGAGGTTTGCCGTCTCGGTCGTCACATGGAGACACGCTGCGATGCGCGTGCCAGCGAGCGGCTTCTCCCGCGCGAACCGCTCACGGATGAGTGCCAGAACGGGCATCTCTCTGGCTGCCCATTCAATCCGCCGGATGCCC
>JAFKFP010000362.1:2955-7159 GCA_017308185.1 bacterium
GCGCTATCATGAGTCAATCTCCCTTAAAGGCGGGGCGTCCGCCTCCGTGGTCCGTGGATGTCTCGGTGTAGCTCAATGCCGCTCGTTCGATGGTAGCGTCACCAGTGCTCCATCATACTTGCGCCCACGCATAGCCGCCCTTACACGCCGCGTGAACGAGCCGAAACCGGACGGGTCGCGGCGTGCCGCACTCGCCTCAACGAGTTGGCAGACCTTCTCGTATCCAAGCCTCGTGTAGGCTGCGACAGCCGGAGAATTGACCGGGTCTACCGTGAGCACGACGTGGTCGCAGTACTCCAGCAGGGACTCTGTCACGGCACTTGTTGCCGCTGTCGCATACCCATGTCCCCGGTAGGCCGGGTGCGTGAATACGTTTCCTACCACCGCCACGTGTTCTTGTGTTGAGACCACATGCGTCCCCGCAACCGCCACCAACCGTCCATCCACAACCACGCCACGATAGACGCCGGCGTCGATATGCTCGGGCACGTAATAGCTCGAACTCCCGTCACTCCCGTACAGGCCGTTGATGCGCCGGATGTCGACACCACTCAGGATGTGCGTGGGAACAGCGTGCGCCGCGCGGAACGTTTCGCGGGTTACGCCCATCCGGATCATCGGCTGCTGATTGGAGAGGCGATACACCTCGCGTAACACCGCCAGGTGCTGCGGCTGACAGGTCGCGTACGTATGGGTAGTACCGGGGTGGATCGAAAGGATCGCCGCGACGGCTCCGGGGTCGCCCATCACAAACGTCGCATCACCAAGCCCGCCACGGCTGTGAAGCACCAACCCCTGCCCGCTGGCGCCCCGCCCCAGGTACCACTTCGCGCGTGGTAAAAGGCCCGGTTCGAGTTGGCCCAGTGCGTATGCCGTGTACTCCACCCGGGTGATGAGCAGCGCCCGTATGCGCGTGACGTCATCCAACTGGCTCACGATGTAATCCGAGTGCCGGCTGCTGATGCCTTCCCAACGGAGTCCGCGTTCCGCCATCAGTCATCGGCCTCGAAGTAGGTTAGCCGGCGCATCTCCCGGTACCGCACCTCGACCTCGTCGCGCTCAAGTGTGAGGAGCCGCGCCGGGCCGAAGCCTTCCACCTGGAATGAGGCGACGGCGGACCCATACACCACCGCCCTGCGAATCGAAGACGGCGTGACCTCCCCTGCGACGTCGAGCGATCCCAGGAACGCGCCAGCAAACGCGTCCCCGGCGCCTGTGGGGTCTACCACCTCGTCGAGCGGGTACCCGGGCGACACGAAGTAGTCATCTTCGCCGATGTACGCCGCCCCGAACTCGCCAAGCTTCACCAGTACTCCACGCTTCACACGCGAGAGGTCGCCGGCTCGGGATCAGGCGATGCCCGGTGGCGCAGCCCGGCGATCTTCGGGTGGCGCGCGGTCTGGCGCGCCGAGCGCTCGACCAAGGAGCTCGCCTGGCTCGCGCTGCTCGCCCTCGGCGGGCCGATCATCTGGGTCCTCTTCGACGCGGTGACCACGGGGAACCCGATGTATTCCCTGACCGGCACCCAGGAAACGGTCGAATCGCTGAAACGGCAGACGGGGCCGGTCGACCTCGTCCTCTACGGGCCGCGCCGGCTCGGCGAAGTGATGCAGTGGCCGGGGATGATCGGCGGCTTCGGCGGGCTCGTGCTCGGCATCTGGCTGCTCCCCCGCCGATCCGCGCTCGGCTTCGCCGCCGTCGTCCTCGCCCTGCTCGCCTTCGCCTGCCTCGCCGCGGCGGGCCTGGCGATCATCGCCCGCTACACGATGCTCGCCGGGGCGATCCTCTCGATCTTCTTCGCCCTCTCGCTGCTCGGCTGGCGCTTCCTCGACCGCGGCGACAGGCGACGGCGCTGGTGGCAGGTCTTCTCCGGCGTCGTGCTCGTGATGGTCGTCGTCTGGCTCCCGAACCAGTGGGACCTCGACCGCCAGGTCCACACCGACCTCACCAACCAGGGCAAGATCGAGAACGACCTCACCGATCTCGTCAACGAAGGCGCCTTCTCACCCGCGTGCGGACCGATCGCGGTGCCGAACCATCGCGCCGTGCCGCGGCTCGCCTTCGGCCTCGACGTGCGGCCTACCGAAATCGTCAGCGCCAGCGAGGCCGTCTCACCGGAAGAAAAGAGGAAGAAGGCCGAAGCCGGCTACTGGGTCCAGCCCGCCAGCCAATTCGTGATCCACAACTACATCCTCGACCCCAACGACAAGACCGAATTCACCATCCACCCGCCTCCGGGCTTCAAGCGCGTGGCGGGCAACGACAGCTGGATCATCTACGCCAACTGCCGGTGAGTTCGCAGAAATGGCCGCATAGCGGCCAGAAGTGCGAACTCACACCGTGGGCGGCCGACTAGTTCGCGCGCTCGACCGCGTCGATCGCGGCGTGGGTCGCGGCGGCGAGGTCGGGGTCGGCGAGGTCGACCGTCGGGGGGAGCTCGATGTGGAGGTCGTCGCTGGGGTCGATCCGCACGCGCAGCGGGCCGCCCGAGCGCGAGCCGAGCACGTGGCCGCCGCGCCGCCGCTCGGCGTCGACGAAGTGCAGGTGGTAGCCGGCCACCTCGATCCCCTCGACGTAGGCGGGGAAGCGGAAGCCGACCATCGACCCCTCGACGTCGGTGAACTCGAAGATGTGCTGGTCGGCAACCACCTCGGCCAGCGGCCGGTAGGGCGGCTCCTGGCGCGGCACCGAGCGGGCGCGGACCGAGGCGAAGCGCCCGTCGAGGCGCACCGCGAAAGAGGAGGTCCCCGGCCGCGCCATCGAGTCGAGCGCCGCCAGGATCGATTCGTGGTCGAGCCCCGCCGTGATCTCGCCCTCCACGGTGGGCTCGAACTCGGTCACCACTGCGAACGGCGTCCGCTCCCCCGGCCCGACCTCGGTCACCTCGCCGTTCACGTCGGCGCGCAGGAATTCGCCGTCGATCGCGATCATCTCGCCGTCGAGGCCGTTCAGCGTCCCCAGCCCGAGGTCGCCGCGCTCGCCCAGCTCGGCGAAGGTGAGGTCGCCGTCGAAGGAGCCGTCGAGCAGGGCGCCGATCGTCGAGGCCTGGAAGAGCACGTGCGCCTCGCGCTCCGCGTGCAGGTCGGCGTGCCGCATCGACTCCACGTGGAGGGAACGGATCCAGCGCTCGTCCATCATCGGCGGCAGTTTAAAAAATGGACCGTGCACCCGCCTTCGAGATCTGGTCACCGGGCGTGTCCGTCGCTTATGGCTCGGGCCGGGCTTCCCTGCGGCACCCGCGGCATCCGCTTAAGGCTGCTTCCTTCCGGACCTGACCTGGTTCGCGTGCCCACGTCGCGCGGGACCCGGCCGTCAACGCCGCCGCGACGCACTGACCCCGACGGTCAGTCCCTCGGAACGGTAGTCGGCCCCGCTAGAGCGGATTGCGGGTTATAGGGCACCGCTGATTCCCCGCCTAGCACGGTCCACGCATAAGCCTACCTTGCCGCCATAGGATCGCGCCGCCTTGATCAAAGTCGACCCCGCGTCCTTCTTCGCCGTCGTCCTCACCGCCGCGGTCGCCGCGGCCACCGTCGCCGCCGTGCCGAAGCGGCTGGCGCCCCCGGTCGTCGTCCTCGAGCTGATCCTCGGGATCGTGATCGGCCCCGAAGTCCTCGGCATCGCCCAGAACGACGACTTCATCGAATTTTTCTCCAACCTCGGGCTCGGCATGCTCTTCTTCTTCGCCGGTTACGAGATCGACTTCGAGCGGATCAAGGGCCTGCCGCTGAAGCTCGGCGGCTGGGGCTGGGTGCTCTCGGTCGCGGTCGCCTACGCGCTCGGCGGCATCCTCGCCGCGACCGGGGTCATCGTCTCCGCCCTCTACACCGGCTCGGCGATGGCGACGACCGCGATCGGCACGCTGATCCCGATCCTCCGCGACAACGGCGAGCTGAAGACCCGCTTCGGCACCTACCTGCTGGCGGCGGGCGGGGCGGGCGAGTTCGGCCCGATCCTGCTGCTGACGATCGTCCTCTCCACCGACCACCCGCTGCGCGAGTCGGCGATCCTGATCGCCTTCGCGTTGATCTCGGTCATGCTCGGCCTGGCTTCGATCCGCTGGGCGGGGCGCCGCTGGGAGGCGCTGATGGGGACGCTGGAGGCGAGCAGCCAGCTGGCCGTGCGGGTGACGATGGTGCTGATCTTCGGCCTCGTCTTCCTCGCCAACCGGCTCGGCCTCGACCTGCTGCTGGGCGGCTTCGTC
>JAFKFP010000363.1:0-1483 GCA_017308185.1 bacterium
CTACCAACGGCGAGGAGTGCAGGGCCAGCCTCGCTCATCGTGGTACGGATGTCATTGAAGTCGAGATTGACCGAGCCGCTGCTGCTGATGATGTTCGAAATCGACTGGATCGCCTGGCGCAGCACATCATCGGCGGTCTCGAACGCTTCCTCGACGGTGCAATTCGCGGGGCAAATGTCCATGAGCCGCGCGTTGGGGATGGCGATGAGGGTATCGACCTTGCCGCGCAGCCGCTCCAGGCCTTCTTCGGCCTGGCGCATACGGCGCGAGCCTTCCCACGCGAACGGCTTGGTCACAACCCCGATGGTGAGCGCGCCACAATCTTTGGCGATCTCGGCGACGACGGGCGCCGCGCCGGTGCCGGTGCCGCCGCCCATGCCTGCGGTCACGAACACCATCTCAGTGCCGCGCAGCAATTCGTAGAGTTCGTCGCGGCTTTCGTCGGCGGCGCGCTCGCCGCGGCCGGGGTCGCCCCCAACCCCGAGGCCTTTCGTGAGCTTTTCGCCGATGCGGATGCGGTTCCCCGCCTCCGAGGCGACGAGCGCCTGTGCATCGGTATTGCAGGCCACGAAAGTAACGCCCGGTATCTTCGCGCGGACCATGCGATTCACGGCATTGCAGCCGCCGCCGCCCACGCCAACTACTTTGATATCGGGCAGAAGTTCTGAATCATAACGGATGCTCATGGAGTGGTCCCTTCCTTTCATGAATGGCTCCTGACTGCGGGTGAAGTCTTCGAGGCTCATTCCGGCCTGTTCCTCCTTGTTACTCGGGCATAAGCGCGCGTCCGATCGATGCCAGCCGCTTCCAGAGGCCTCCGGCTGGCATTTCGAAGTGGATGGATGGGCCGGCCGTAACCGGGCGGTCCTGTCCGCGCAGCGCATACTCGACGAGGCCAATCGGCGTCGCGTATGCGGGTGACCCGATGATGTCTGAGAGCCCGGAATAGCCGCGCGGCTCTCCCAGCCGCGCGGGAATCCCGAGGCGCGCTTCGACGACTTCGGGGAGTCCTTTCAGTTGACTTGTGCCGCCGGTCAGCACCAGCCCGGCGGCGATTGTATCCAGGTACCCGGCACGCTTGATTTCGATCTCGATAGCTTCGAGGATCTCTTCCGCACGGGCCTGCAGGATTTCGCACACGTTCCTGAGCGAGACACTCTTGCGCGCCTGGGTGCCGAACGCTTCGATTTCCACGGTCTCGCTGTTGAGCGCGTCATCGGCGTAGGCGCGGCCGTGCTCACACTTCAACGCTTCGGCGCTTTCCCAGGGGCACCGCAACATCTGCGCAAGGTCCTGGGTGAGTTGCTGGCCCGCCATCTGCAAGCAGCCGGTGTGGGCCACCGTCCCCTCCTGGTACACAGCGATAGACGTCGTGCTCCCGCCGATGTCAACGAGGGCCACACCCTGGAGGCGCTCCTGCTCGGTGAGCGTACTCATGGCGGCTGCGATCGAACCCAGCACAATCTCGTCGACCGCCACACCG
>JAFKFP010000363.1:1536-5701 GCA_017308185.1 bacterium
CCGAGACGGCGCCAGTCACGATGTGTGTTTCGGCGTCGAGGCGCCCCCCATACATACCCACCGGGTTCGAGACCGGCTCCGTCCCTTCGACCCAATAGCCGCGCGGGAGCACATGCAATACCTGGCGGTTCGTGGGGATACTGATCTGGCTCGCTGATTCGAGGACGCGGGCGCGGTCATCGTTCGAAATCGGCCGGCTGCGGTCGGGAACCGCTACGATGCCGCGGTTGTTCTGCGAACTGAGATGCGTGCCCGAGATGCTCACCGTCGCGCTCAGGATACGCATGCCACACGCCTGCTCGGCCTTTTCGACCGCGATGGACACCGCCTCGCGCGCGGACTGAATGTTGTCGATCACCCCGCGGGTGAGCCCCGAGGCAGGGGCAATACCGACGCCGAGGATGCGTGTCTCTCCCCGGTCGCCGACATCGCCCACGATAACTGAAACCTTCGTCGAACCGACATCGATTGCCGCAACGATTGAACGCCTGTTGGCCATGGCTGCCCCCACCTACTGCACGACCGGCCGGTTGCCAAACCGGAGGTCCACGCTTGTGTACTGAATGTTGTCGGCCTGGGCCTGCTTGCGGATGGCGGCCCACACCGCGAGCTTGTAATCGATCGAACTGGAATCCCCGAAGAGCCCTACCTGGCCGTCCGCCGTAGTGACCTGCACGCCCTTGCCAGCCACGAACGAAACGTCACTCACCGTGGTGCCGAGCACGGCCGGCAACTGCTTGTAGATCTCCGCCGCGGCATCCACTGCCTGGTAGTCGACCCGATCGCCTATCTCCCGGTTGCCCGCCTCCGAACTCTTAATCACCGGGGCGCCCGCCGGCGCAGGGGTCTTCGCGATAACAACGCCGGTATGGTCGATGGTGTAGCTCACTCCGCTCTGTTCCCACGTGCCCCACGGCTGGCGTTCCGCGATGGTGATATCGATGGAATGGGGCCACGCACGCTCGATCTTCACGGACTCGACGAGCGGCATCGCTGCAATGCGCTGTTGGGCCGCGCTCAGATCCGCGGTGAACATGCTCTTGTCGTAGAGGCCGGCGCTCTCCACGATTTGTGCCGCGGGCAGGCGCGAATCAAGCCCCCGCACCGAGACGTCATCAACCTTGAAGTACGGGCCCTGCCAGGCGTACATGCCTCCGCCCGCAACCACGATAATCAGTAGCGCCAGCACAGCAAGCACAATCCACTGGCGCGGTATCGAGAAGCCACCGGCATCGCCGATCACCACCTCGCGTCCGCGTGGAGCATCTCCGATGGGCACCACACCCTCAGAGTGCGTGGACGCGCGTCGCGGCCGCGTGGCGCCGATAACGGGCTGCGAACGCCGCACGATCGTGCGTGGCCAGTTACGAGAGGATTTGCCGCGTAGCATCAGCGCAACCCCCTTCGTTCGGCCCGCTCGAAGCCAAGTTCGAGGATGCGGTCCAGGAGCGCTGAATAGCCAAGCCCGGTCGCTTCCCACAGCTTCGGATACATGCTGATGCTGGTGAATCCGGGGATGGTATTCACTTCGTTCGCAATCACCTGGTCGTCCGGCGTGAGGAAGAAATCGACGCGCGCGTACCCTTCGCAGCCCATGACCTGGTACATGCGGACCGCAAGCTCACGCACTTCCGCCGCCACGCCTTCCGGGATATCCGCCGGGATGCTGAGCGTGGTCACGGAGTCCGCGGCGTACTTGCTGTCGTAATCGTAGAAGTCACGGTCCGGGATAATTTCGCCGGGAAGGCTCGCCTCTGGATACTCGTTTCCGAGCACCGAACATTCGATTTCGCGCACCGTCACGGCCTGTTCGACGACCGCCTTGTCGTCGTACGCGAAGGCAGAAGCGAACGCATCACCGAGGTCCTCGCGCGAACGGACACGCGTGATACCGACGCTCGAGCCCCCGTTCGCGGGCTTGACAAAGCAGGGATACCCGAGGCGTTGTTCAATTAACAAAGCAGCGTCCATTTCGTCAAGTGCATAATCCCATGATCTGATTACCGAATACAATACCGTGGAGATGCCGGCCTCGCGAAAGAGCGCTTTCATGAGCGCCTTGTCCATCCCCACGGCGCTCGCCGCGACCCCGGCCCCCGCGTATGGGATGCCGGCAATTTCGAGGAAGCCCTGCAGCGTGCCATCCTCGCCGAAGGTGCCGTGCACGAGCGGAAACGCGACATCGCAGCTTGCGAGCGCCGCGAGCGCCGCCTTGCTTTCGAGCGGCGGCAGGCCGCCCGCGAATGCGGCGTGGCCATGTTCCAGGCCCTCGCGCGTAGCATCTGGTGTGAGCCATGTGCCATCCCTCGCGATAGCGAGCGGCACGACCTCCCAGCGATCGGGGTCGAGCGCCGCCATCACGCTTCGGGCGCTCAGCACGCTCACTTCGTGCTCGCCCGAGCGCCCACCAAACAGCACCGCGACACGTTGTTTCACCATCACCACTCCCCCACAAATGCGACTTCGCGCTGGAGCGTGATGCCGAACTGTTCCTGCACGCGGTGCTCGGCCTCGTGGATGAGCCACGCCACATCCTCGGCGCGCGCGTTGCCGTAATTGACGAAGAAGTTGCAGTGGCGGTCGCTGATGGCCGCTTCGCCGCGTGTGGCGCCGCGAAGGCCTACCGCATCGATGAGCTTCCAGGCGGGATGCTCCGGCGGGTTCTTGAAGGTCGATCCGGCATTGCGTCCGCGCGGTTGTGCCGTCAGGCGCCGGGCATCGTAGCCGGCAGCCTCGGCGAGCAACGCGACGGAGTCACCGGGGATGAGGGCCACTTCCGCTTCGAGCACCGTGCGGCCTTCGAACTGCCCGCGCGTGAAGACGCTGCCGCGGTACACGAGGCCGAGGTCCGGCGCGTCTATCCAATCGGCGCGGCCATCCTCATCCTGGATACGGACGCGCTGGAGCACGTCGGCCAGGCAGCCGCCATAGGCGCCCGCGTTGTAGACGACGGCGCCGCCGAGCGTGCCCGGGATGCCCACGGCCCACGCAAGCCCGGCTTTGCCGATGCGGCACATCTTGCGGGCGAATGCGGCGAAGCTCGTGCCGCTTTCTATACGGTAGGTTAAGCCGTCCTCGGAGGCGGTTTCTCGGCGGGCGCGGTTGTCGATCACAAGGCCGCGAATCCCCGCATCGGCCACAAGGATGTTGCTCCCGCTGCCAAGGATGAACACCGGCGCGTCTGCATCGCGCGCGGCGACCACCGCCCGTCCGAGGCTCTCGCCATCGCGTGCCGTGAGGAAGACATCCGCCGGGCCGCCGACGCCAAAGGTGGTATGGCGAGCCAGACGCTCGCCAAGGCGGACATCGCCAAACGCTTCCACGGCCTGCGCGAGACGCTCAATATCGGTCATCGCAGCGCCTCGAGGATGCGCGGGCCAACTTCCACCACATCGCCTGCGCCCATCGTGAAGATGACATCGCCGGGCCTGGCGAGTTCCACGGCCTGTCGCACAGCGTCATCGAAATCACGTGCGTAACGCGCCTTCGGGTTAGTGATGGCAGCTGCCAGGTCGGGCGCGCTGCGGCCTGCTTCCGGCGCTTCCCGCGCAGCGTAGGTTTCCAGCACGATCAGTTCATCGACGCCCGCCCAACAGCTCGTCCATTCGTCCCACAGGTACGCTATGCGGCTGTACGTATGCGGCTGATAGACCACGATCAGGCGCCGCCCCGGGAAAGCGGTCCGCGACGCCTCGATGTCGGCGCGCGCTTCGGTGGGATGGTGTGCGTAGCTGTCCATCACCGTGATGCCATTCGCTTCGCCCTTGCGTTCGAAGCGCCGGTGCGCACCGTGAACGTTCGCCAGCGCCCCGGCTATCTGCCCGAAGATCACGCCCACGCCGAGGCACACGGCCGCGGCCGCGACTGCATCGCGGATGAAGTGGTCGCCGGGCAGGGGCAGGCGCAGCTCACCGATCGGCAAACCGGCGCGGAAGAGGTCGAACGTCGCGCCGGCCGCATCGCGCCGGATATTCTCAGCACGCCAAAAGCTCGAGCCTTCGATGCCGTAGCTTTCGATACGAACAGCGCGGTCTTCCACCATTTGGGCGGCGTGCTGGGCGCCGGGGTCGTCCCAACAGGCGACCAGCCGTCCGCCTTCGATGATGCGCCGCCCGAACTCGACGATCCGAACGACCCACCGCCGCCGGAGAAGTGGGCACCGGCG
>JAFKFP010000364.1 GCA_017308185.1 bacterium
TTCGGCTTTGCCATTCTCAACGGCGAGAAGGTGCCCAATCCCGCCGACGAGGTGGGACCGGCTTCGATCGCGACGTTCCAACCCAAGGACCGGGCGCTGTCACCTTCCGAAATCCGGATCATGCTCCAGCAGCTTGAGCATGTGCCCACTTTGCCGACCATCCGTCTTGGCCTTCGGTTGATCCTGCTGACGATGGTGCGCAAGAGCGAACTGACAGACGCAGTGTGGGACGAGGTTGATTTCGAGAGCGCTGTTTGGACTATTCCGAAAGAGCGCATGAAGCGATCCAAAGCGCATAACGTCTACCTGTCTCAGCAATCGCTCGATATCATGATCGCTCTGAAAACCTGCGCGGGAAATTCACGCTACCTGCTGCCGTCCCGCTACGACGCGGATGCGCCAATGTCGCGGGCGACGTTCAACCGTGTCACGACGGCTGTCGTCGCACGCGCCAAAAAAGTGGGACAACCCCTCGAACCGTTCACGGTCCACGATTTGCGGCGCACAGGCTCGCGATTGGATCGAAAAATCTCTGGCACATGAGGATAGTCACTCCTCGCGCGGCGTTTACAACAAGGCCGAGTATGAGCCACAGCGCCGGCATATGCTTCAGGAGTGGGCGGATATGGTCGATGCCTGGGCAAGCGGCCAGAAGCGCATCCCGACGCTGTTTCCGCCAGAGTTGCAATTCATGCCCGCCGAGATTTCGCCCTGACGGGCCGCGTCTTTCGTAACCGCACGTCAGGACCGCACGCCCGCTCGACCGTGCTCTCCATTGCGGCCAGGCGTCGATCCTCAAGCCATTGCTCGACTTCGGCGAGATCCCACACGACGCAGCGCGGTGTGAGGTAAAAACGCTTCGGAAACTCGCCGCGCTGCTCCATTTCATAAATCGTTGTATCGGCCAACGGGACGATCCGGTGTAGCTCCGGCCGTCTGATAGCTCTCTTTGACAGGGATTCAGGTGGCCTAAATCGCATCGACTGTTGGCTAGCCGCGATCTGCCGATCATCCACGCCGTCCGCCAATGATTGTTTCGGAATAGCCATACGAACCTCGCGTCAATCCAAGATCATGATGCGAGCTTGTCCGTTGGCGATAGGTAATGGAAGGTCCACCCATTGTCGGTGCGGTGATTAGGATACTATGGAGTAGAAGAGGGACGGCTTGTTCTGAAGGACTCCTGCACATTGTGCGCAACGGTCGCGCCGTCTCGACTTTTACAGTGGATAGCTTGGCAATGCCCTTGGCGCGCCATCTCAGGTGACGATGCAAAATTCTATTTCTCTATGGGCCTCCCATGACGCTCTTTGCCGACATTCCCCAACTGTAAACTGGCCATGAGCCGTCGGTTTCCTCCTCCAAAGTGAAGTGAAAATCTCTCAAGCACTTCGTTTCCAGCATTCGCAGCATGTCCGAAAATTGCCCGCGCGTGACTTCGAGCGACAGGTGCAGCGAAGGAAGATGCTTGGCTTTGAAAAGGCAACCTGCGTCGGGGAATTCAGTCTTCATGGGAGTTGGCGTCATAATCATGATGACGCCCGGCCACGTGAAACGCACGTCCGGCATGGTAAAGGCCCCAGGCATTATCATGTACGTGAACTCGACGGATTGCCGCGGCGGGCCGGGCTGAACAACTTGCCCGAAATTGACGGTGTGGCTTCCGAGAATTTCACCGCGCCAGTTACCGGGCTTTATATCCGGTAGCATTATTGCGGGCTTTTTTCCTTTTGATTTCGGCATCGAGCTTATCCTTCGGCTTCGTCGTTCATGACGCACCCGAATCCTGCTACCCTGATCTGGTCAGAGATTGGCGACCGATGGATGGGGCTGAGAAGCAGATTGGATCGGCAATTGGCGGGAACGTCACGTTCAATCCGCTTGCTGCCGCGTTGCCGGTGGACGAGCCGGCGATACGTGAGGCGCTGGATTGCGACATCGGCGAATTTGTCGATGCGAAAGCATGGATCGGCGGCCAGCGCTACGAGGAACTGATCGCGCAGCGTGTTAGCATCCGCGAGCGTCTTTACGAAAAGCCCCGCTTTCGATGCTCGCTCTGCTCGGTTCCCGTCTATCTCGTCGCCAATCAGCTCAAGCATTTCTTCTTCCGGCACATAACCGAGGACGGTTCGTGCCCAGCCGAGACGCGCAGCGCGCTTTCCCGCGACGAAATTCTGGCCCGAAAATATGACGGCGTCCGAGAAAGCGAACCGCATAAGCGGATCAAGGCGCTGATCGTTCGCAGCCTTTCAGCGGACCCTTCCTTCTCGGAAATTCTGAGCGAGCGTCAATGGCGCTCGTCTCATGACGAGCGCAGCCGCCGCCAGCCCGACGTTCAGGCGAAGGGACCTTTGGGAAGAACAGCCTTTGAAGTGCAGCTTTCAACCACGTTTCTCGACGTGGTTGCTGGCCGCCGCTCCTTCTACAAACAGGAAGGCGCGCTTCTTGTATGGGTCATGGGCAATTTCGACCCCGAGTATCGGCGGCTGACGACGGATGACCTGCTCTTCACCAACAACTCGAACATCCTCGTTGTTGACGGAGAAACCGCAAACCTGTCCGAGGCGGAATGTCAGTTTTATGTGCGGTGTCATTTCCGGCGGCCTATGCGGGAAGGCGATCGCCTGACCGATCGCTGGGAATCCTGCGTCGTTCCTTTCAGCGAACTCACCTGTGAGAAGGAAGCTCAGCATTGTTGGTATTTCGATTATGATAGGCAGGCGTCCGCTCTTCGCGCAGAGATAGATAAAGATCTGCAAGAGCGCGAACGGGCAAAACTGGATGCCCTAAGGAGCGAGTTGTTCTCTTTCTGGCTTTCCCGGAAGCCTAACACCGCCCCTGACGAGAATGAGGTTCGCTCATGGACCACGCTGCTCGGAGCGCTGAGCGACCACGGCATTTCCTTGCCGCCATCGCCCGATGGGGACAGCGGTTTCATCGCGCTCATGAACGGCGTGGCCAGCGCAAAGGAAGGAAAGCCGGTCGGCTGGAATTTCAAGCATCTCGTAGAGGTCGCGCACCGGATTGCCGACGGCTATCCGCAGCACGTTGTGGCCTTCGGCCATGCGGCTCGACTTTTCAAGCGGGACGAAATGCTGGCCGAGCAGGACAGGACCGGAAAATGGAAACGCAGAAGCGCCGCCATAGGCGCATCGTTGCGGAAGGGCCAACCTGATTTTGCGCCTGATCCCGTTTCCATACTGCTGGTCGATTTCCTGATGCCCGGCACGAAGGCCAAGTTGGAAAAAATCACCTCCGTCCCTTCAACTCATGCGCCGGTAGCTTGACGCATACTAGCGCAGCACGCGCTAGAGAGTATGGCTTGCTCCTACGGCTCGCCTCTCCAGATCTCGATTCGGTCTTTGCGCCCGGCCTCCGCTTCGCTCTGGCCAGGCCGTTGCTTGGGGGCGCTGCCCCCTGGCGCGGCGCAAGGGATCGCTGCGCTCGGCCGGGACGGTCTCCCCGACCTTCCGCGCGGTTGCGTGTTTTTCGTTTTCGCCAACAGCCTCGATCCGCTTGTGCAGGCCGGGTGATCCCCCTCCGTCCCGGCCGCCCTTGCACCTTGCACCCCCCGGTCTCGCCGACGGGCAGGGCTGCAGCGCAGCGCTGCGCTTCAACCCCAGCCCAATAGGAGAAAGACCATGACGACCAAGGCAAAGACCGCAACCGCTCCCGAAAATGGCGAAACGGTTTTCATTCCGCTCAACAAGCTCAAGAAGCACCCGAAGAACGCCCGCAAGACGCCGCACAGCGAGGCGTCTATCGAGGCGAAGGCGGCAAGCATCGCCTCCAAGGGCATCCTGCAAAACCTTGTGGTGGAGCCGGAACGTGACAGCGAGGGCGAGCCGACCGGCTGCTATCTGGTCAGCATCGGTGAAGGCCGCAGGCTGGCGCAGATGCTGCGCGTGAAGCGCAAGCAGATCAAGAAGACGGAGCCGATCCGCTGCGTCATCGACACCGCGAACGATGCGGCGGAAATCAGCCTTGACGAGAACGTGACGCGCGAGAACCTTCACCCCGCCGACGAGTTCGAGCGCTTCCGCGAGCTTGCGGAAAATCACGGATGGGGTGCGGAGGAAATCGCCGCCCGGTTCGGCACGTCCGCGCATGTGGTGAAGCAGCGGCTTCGCCTCGGCGCTGTCAGCCCCAAGCTGATTCAGGTTTACCGCGACGGCGGGCTGACCATGGATCAGCTACAGGCGTTTGCCATCACCGACGACCACGCCCGGCAGGAACAGGTTTACGCAAACCTGTCGTGGAACCGTGACGCCTCGACCATCCGGCGCGATCTGACCAAGGCCAACGTGGCGGCAACAGAAAGGCGCGCGATCTTCGTCGGCGCGGACGCCTACACCGAGGCAGGCGGCAATATCATCCGCGACCTGTTCACGGAAGATCGCGGCGGTTTCTACGAGGACGCCGCCTTGCTGGACCGGCTTGTCATCGACAAGCTGGAAAAGATCGCCGCCGAGGTGCAGCAGGCCGAGGGCTGGAAGTGGGTTTCGGCCTATATCGACTGGCCCCATGCCCACGGAATGCGCCGTGCCTACCCGCATCCGGTGGAGCTTTCCGAGGCAGACGCCGCCGCCTACGACGTCGCGCAGGACGAGCTTGAGCGCCTGTCGGCGGAATGGGAGGACGCGGAC